>JANYHP010000660.1 GCA_025359005.1 Hyphomicrobiaceae bacterium
TGATCGTCGAACCCGCCGTCGCCGACAGCATCACCGGCGACAAGTGGAACCGCTATGTGTTCCGCACCGGCCGCTCGTCCTACCAGGACGCGCTCGCCGGGGCCGCAGCATTTCCAGCAAACGAAGACGTGGCGCTCGGCATGATGGCGCTCGACACAGCGTTCGGTCGCGATGGCGTCAAAGCTTTCAAGGATGCCCTCGCCAGCATCCGCCCCAAGGTGCAGATCGTGGCCGAAGAATACGCCGCCGGCAATACCGCCGACTTCACGCCCTTTGCCGAGCGCCTGTTCAACGGGCTCAAGGACAAGCCCGGCAAGCGCGTCATCGGCTTCATCTGGGCCGGCGCGCATCCGATGGCCAAGTTCGTCGACATGAAGCCGGAGCGGTTCAACATTTCGCTTGCCCCGGGCGGCAACATCCTGCCTGCCATGAACGCCTGGAAATCCTTCGCCGGCACCGAGGGCGGCATCTTCTACTACTATGACTTCCCGAAGAACCCCATGAACGACTGGCTGAAGGCGGAGAACCAGAAACGCTTCAACGCGCCGCCGGATTTCTTCACCGCTGGTGGCTTTGCGGCAGCGTCGGCGGTCGTGAGTGCCTTGACGAAGGCCGGCTCGACCGACACCGAAAAGCTGATCACGGCCATGGAGGGCCTGTCGTTCGAGACGCCGAAGGGCACGATGACCTTCCGCAAGGACGATCATCAAGCGCTGCAGGATATGTATCACTGGCGCATCAAGAAAGATGCCAAGGATAATGACCTGTTGGACCTCGTCGCCACGATCCCGGCCAAGGATATGCCGCTGCCCGTACGTGTGCCGAAGTAGGAATGAGCTTCCCTTCTCCCCCGCGCATTCCCGCGTGGGAGAAGGTCGCCGAAGGCCACTGGTCGGAATTGCGCGGGCCTTCCTTCGTCGATGTCCTGTGCCGCGAACAGCGGGTGGAGGGCGACGGCACTCTGCATTCTACCGACGTTGAAATCGCGCGCGATGCGCTGCGAACCGAGTTTTTGCAGCAGGAAGGCTTCCGCTTTTTTCGTGCTGGGAACGGCGACGTCTTTTCGAAAATGCTGGGTGTGTCGGACAGCTTGCTGGACTTTGTTGGCGTGAGAGAGTGGGAGTAGCGGGCGGTGCTTTTTGTTTGCGATGCTGCTTGCGGCTGCCCCTCATCCGCCCTGCGGGCACCTTCTCCCCCATCGCAAAGGGCGGTGGGGGAGAAGGGAGGTGCATCCCCATGACGCCCGTTCTCGAAACACGTGACCTGACGATCCGGTTCGGTGGGCATGTGGCCGTCGATGGCGTGTCGTGTGCTTTTAACAAGGGCACGCTGACGGCCATCGTTGGGCCGAACGGCGCCGGCAAGACGACCTACTTCAACCTGATTTCCGGCCAGCTTCCGGCGAGCGCCGGCACGGTCCAGCTCGATGGCGTGGATATTTCGCGTGACACGCCGGCGGCGCGGGCACGTCGTGGCATTGGGCGCGCCTTCCAGATCACCAGCCTGTTTTCCAACTTGACGGCGCTCGAAAACGTGCGGTTGGCGGTGCAGGCGCGGCGTCGCGCGGCGATGCCCGCGGGGCCGCGCCGCACGCTGTCCGAAATCGTGACGCGATGGGACAGCGATCCATCGCTGCAAGCGCGCGCGCGCGACTACTTGGCCGATGTCAATCTTGTCGCCAAAGCCGACACGCCGGTCGCCGCATTGCCGCACGGCGACAAGCGCAAGCTCGAAGTTGCCCTGATGATGGCGCTGGAACCACACGTCTTCATGTTCGACGAACCGACGGCGGGGATGTCGATCGACGAGGTGCCGGTCGTGCTCGATCTCATCCATAAACTGAAGGCGCGCGGCAATGCGACGATCCTGCTGGTCGAACACAAGATGGACGTGGTGCGCAGTCTGGCCGATCGCATCATCGTGCTGCACAACGGCCGCCTTGCCGCCGACGGCCTGCCCGCTGTGGTGATCGCGTCGCCTGTCGTCCAGGAGGCCTATCTCGGCACGCGCAGTCGTGCGGGGCGGAAAGGTGGGGCCCATGCCTGAGGTCCCCATGCCTGACGCGCTGCTTACGCTCGCCGGCGTGCACACGCACATCGGCCAATATCACATTCTGCAAGGCGTCGACTTCGGCGTGCCGCGCGGCGGCGTGACGGTGTTGCTCGGCCGTAACGGCGCCGGCAAGACCACGACCATGCGCACGATCATGGGTCTCAATCCGCCGAGCCGGGGGCAGATCACGTTCGACGGTGCCACCATCTCCGGCCTGACGCCGCACGCCATCGCGCGCAGCGGGGTCGCCTATGTGCCCGAGCAGATGGGCGTGTTCGCCGATCTGACCGTCGCTGAAAACATGACATTGGCGGCGCTGGCGGGCCCACCGGATACGGCGCGGCTTGAGTGGATTTTCAGCTTCTTCCCAGCGCTGAAGAAATTCTGGCGGTCGCCGGCCGGCGTGCTCTCCGGTGGACAAAAGCAGATGCTGGCGATCGCACGGGCGGTGATCGAACCGCGCGCGCTGCTGCTGATCGACGAGCCGACCAAGGGCATCGCGCCAGCCATCATCGACAATATGATCGGCGCCTTCGAGGAGTTGAAGCAGCAAGCAACGACGATCCTGCTGGTCGAACAGAATTTTCATTTCGCGTCGTCGCTTGGCGATACGGTGGCGGTGATGGACGACGGCCGTATCGTGCATGCCGGCAGCATGGCGGCGCTGGCCACCGACACCACGCTGCAATCGCGCCTGCTGGGATTATCACTCGATGCACATGGGTAGGGAACTGCGGTGATGACAACCACGGTAGCACCAGCGGCCGTAGACGCGGACAAGGACGACGCACTTAAGGGCGCGCCGCGAGACTGGTTGCCGTTGCTGCTGGTGCCGGCGCTGGCGGTGTTGGCTTATCCGCTGGTCGGCAATCCGTCGACGTGGGTGACGCTGACGATCGCGGCGCTGGCGATGGGGATGATGATCTTCGTTATCGCCAGCGGATTGACCTTGGTCTTTGGGCTGATGGACGTGCTGAACTTCGGGCACGGCGCGTTTATCGCGGTCGGCGCTTATGTGGCGATGACCGTACTCGGCACTCTGCAGGGCTGGACGCAGGCGCCGTCACTCGCCCTCAACCTCGCCGCGCTCGGCCTCGCGACGCTTGCGGCGATGACGGCGACGGGCGCGCTCGGCTGGGCCTTCGAACGCGTCATCGTCCGGCCGGTCTATGGCCGCCATCTCGAGCAGATCCTGGTAACGACCGGCGGCCTGATCGTCGCCGAGCAACTGATCCATGTGATCTGGGGTGGCGACCAGAAACCGATGCCGCTACCCACCGCGCTGCGCGGCGCGATCACGCTCGGTGATATCAACATCGAGAAGTTCCGGCTGCTGGCCGTGCTGGTTGGGCTTGTCGTGTTCGGCGTCATTGCGCTGGTGTTGCAGCGGACCAAGATCGGCTTGCTCATCCGCGCCGGCGTGGAAAACCGCGAAATGGTGGAGGCGCTCGGCTATCGCGTGCGACGCCTGTTCGTCGGCGTGTTCGTGGTCGGCTCGGCGCTGGCTGGGCTCGGGGGCACACTGTGGGCGCTCTACCGTGAAACGCTGACGGCAGCGATTGGTGGCGACGTGATAGTGCTGGTGTTCATCGTCATCATCATCGGTGGGCTCGGCTCGGTCGGCGGGTGCTTTATCGGTTCGATCCTGGTGGCGATGATGGCGAACTACACCGGCTACGTGGCGCCGAAGGTGGCGCTCGCCTCCAACATTCTACTGATGGTCGCGATCCTGATGTGGCGGCCGCAAGGGCTTTATCCGGTGGCCAAGCGATGAGCGGTTTCACCAACACCCTGCTCTCCGGCGACGGGCCGCGCAGCCGCGTGCTGACGGCGCTGCTGGCTGTCATCGTGGGCGTGCTGGCGCTGGCGCCGTTCCTGTTCGACGGGGCGCAGGCGATCAACACCGCGGCCAAAATCTGCGTCTTCATCGTGCTGGCGGCCAGCTACGATCTGCTGCTCGGCTATACGGGCATCGTGTCGTTCGCGCACACCATGTTCTTTGGTATCGGTGCCTATGGTGTCGGCCTCGCCTTCCACTTCTGGGGGCCGACGTGGACCGCAGGGTTGGCCGGGCTCGGGATCGCGCTGACCGCCGGGCTTATCCTGGCGCTGGCGATCGGCTTCGTGTCGCTGCGCGTGAAGGCGATCTTCTACGCGATGATCACACTAGCGGTGGCGTCGGCGTTCGCCATTCTCGCCGGCCAACTGTCGGACTTCACCGGCGGCGAAGATGGCCGATCATTCCGGGTGCCTGAACTGCTCAGGCCGACGACAATGCTGTTTCAGATGCCGCTCACGGGCATGTCGGTGACCGGGCGGATCGCGACCTATTATCTGATTGCGCTTGCGGCGGCAGCGATATTTCTTGGCGCCTTGCGGATCGTGAACTCGCCATTCGGCCGCGTGCTGCAGGCGATCCGCGAAAACGAATTCCGCGCCGGTGCGCTCGGCTTCGACGTCGTCGCGTACCGCACCATCGGCAATTGCCTCGCTGCCGCCATGGCGGTGCTCGCGGGCGCGCTCTATGCGTTGTGGCTGCGCTATGTGGGACCGGATACGACGCTGTCGTTCGCCATCATGCTCGATATCCTGCTGATGGTGGTGATCGGCGGCATGGGGACGTTGTATGGCTCGGTGATCGGCGCGACGATCTTCATCCTGGCGCAGAGCTATCTGCAAAAGCTGATGGTGATCGCGTCGAGCGCCTTCAAGGGCGTGCCACTTTTGCCGGACATTTTCCATCCGGATCGGTGGCTGTTGTGGCTCGGCGTGCTGTTCGTGCTGAGCGTCTACTTCTTCCCGACTGGATTGGTTGGGACGCTCAGAGCCCGGGCTGCACTGCAGAAGGATTGACCGCATGGCGATTGCAACGCGACTGACGCAACGCTTGGGGATCGCGCATCCGATCCTATCGGCGCCGATGGCATTTGCGGCGGGCGGGGCGCTGGCGGCGGCGGTGTCGAACGCGGGCGGTCTCGGCTTCATCGGCGGCGGCTACGGTGACGAACCGTGGCTTGAGACGCAATTCCGCGCGGCGGGCAACGCGTCGGTCGGTTGCGGCTTCATCACTTGGTCGATGGCGCAGCAACCGCATCTGCTGGACGCGGCGCTCGCGCACAAGCCGCGCGCAATCTTCCTGTCGTTTGCCGACCCGACACCGTATGTCGCTAAAATAAAAGATGCCGGCGTGCTGGCAATCCAACAGGTGCAGACGCGGCGAGACGCGGAAATCGCCATCGCGTGCGGCTGCGACATCATCGTGGCGCAGGGCGCGGAAGCCGGTGGCCACGGCGAGAAGCGCGCGACGATGACGCTGGTGCCGGAAATTGCCGACCTGATCGCGCAGCGTGCACCAGCGACTTTGCTGTGCGCGGCGGGCGGCGTCGCCGATGGGCGTGGGCTGGCGGCGGCGTTGATGCTCGGCGCGGACGGGGCCGTCGTGGGCTCGCGGCTGTGGGCCAGCAGCGAAGCACTCGTGCACGCAAACCTGCACGCCGCAGCGCTGGCCGCCACGGGGGACGACACCGTGCGCCAGACGGTAACCGATATTGCGCGCGGCTACGATTGGCCCGAGCGCTACACTATCCGCGTGGTGCGGAATGCCTATGTCGACGCGTGGCTCGGTCGGGAACACGCCATGCGCGACGCCGGACAGCCGGAACGCGATCGCTATGCCGCCGGCGTCAGCGCGGCCAACCCTGCCATCGCCGCCGCCATCGCCGGCGAAGCGGCCGGCCTGATCCACGCCATCGAGCCGGCCGGGGTGATTGTCGCGAAGATGGTCGCGGAGGCGGAGGGGTTGCTGCGGCGGGGACCGAAAATCGCTGGGCGATGACAGGTTACGTCGACTATGCTATCAATAGTGATAGCATCGGAGAGTTCGCATGGGACAACTTCTCATCAGAAATATCGCAGACGAGACGATTGAATCCTATAAGGCCAAGGCTGAACTCGCCGGAACCTCCCTTGAACAGTACCTGCGTAGTCTGATCGAAGCCCACAAGCCCTACACTCGCGACGAGCGCGTGGAAATGATCCGCCGCAACATGGCCCGCTTCAAGGAGCCGGTTCCGTCACTGACCTTGGATGAAATTCGCGAGGGTCTCGAGGGGATGGATTGATGACGACCATGGTCATCGATGCATCTGTTGCCGTGAAGTGGTTCGTCCTTGAAAAGGGATCCGATCGAGCGCTGGACCTTGCCGCCAGCGATCACGACTTGATCGCACCAGATATCGCTCGTTTTGAAATTGCTGCGGCACTCTCGCGGCATGCAAGAACAGGCTCGATACGCCACGCCCAGGCACTTCTGGATATTGGCGCGATCCAGGACTATTTCAGCGAATTGCTGCCTAGCAGCGCACTCCTTGTTGCCGGATTTGAACGGTCGATGGCATTGCGGCATCACCTCTATGACTGCCTCTACCTTGCACTGGCGCAGGCGAGAGATGCCAAGCTGGTCACCGCCGATGCAGCGTTCATTGCCAATCTCGCGGGGACGGAGCACGAACAACACGTCATCCTGCTGGCCGACTGGAAACCTTGAGACCGGACCTCCCATGCACTTCTCGCTCACCGAAGAACAGGCCGCTATCCAGGAAACGGCGCTGGCGTTCGCCAAGGAGCGACTGGTGCCGCATGCGCTCGAGTGGGACGAGAAATCCCATTTCCCGGTCGATGTCATCCGCGAGACGGCGGGGCTCGGCATGGCGGCGATCTATGTGCCGGATGCAATCGGCGGCTCGGGCCTGACGCGGCTCGACGGCGCGCTGATCATGGAGGCGCTGGCGTACGGCTGCCCCGCCATCTCGGCCTACATTTCGATCCACAACATGGTCGCGTGGATGGTCGGCAAGTATGGCACGCCCGAGCAGATCGCCGACTGGATGCCGAAGCTCGCGAGCATGGAGTGGCTGGCATCGTATTGCCTGACGGAGCCGGGCGCTGGCTCGGATGCCGCGGCGCTCAAGACGACAGCGCGCAAGGACGGCGACAGTTACGTGCTGGACGGCACCAAGCAGTTCATCTCCGGCGCTGGCGCCACCGACTTCTATTTCATCTTTGCGCGGACGGGCGGCGAGGGCGCCGACGGCATTTCAGCGTTCTGCGTCATGTTGGGCACACCTGGGCTGTCGTTTGGCTCACTCGAGAAAAAAATGGGCTGGAATGCGCAGCCGACGCGCCAGGTGATCATGGAGAACTGCCGGGTGCCGGCTTCCGCGCTGGTAGGCGGCGTTGCGGGCAAGGGATTCCGCTTCGCCATGAGCGGGCTCGATGGCGGGCGCGTCAATATCGGCGCGTGCTCGCTGGGTCCCGCCGCCTTCGCCATCGACAAAGCCCGCGACTACATGTTCGAGCGAAAGGCCTTCGGCAAGGTCCTGGCCGACTTCCAGGTGCTGCAATTCAAGATCGCCGATATGGCAACGAACCTGGAAGCCGCACGGCTGATGATCTACCGCGCCGCGGACGCGATGGACCGCGCCGATCCGCAGGCGTCGATGTATTCGGCCATGGGCAAGCGATATGCCACCGACCTCGGCTTCGAGATCGTCAACGAGGCGCTGCAGCTCCACGGTGGCTACGGCTATCTCAAGGATTACGGCATGGAGAAACTGGTGCGCGATCTGCGCGTGCATCAGATCCTCGAAGGCACCAACGAAATCATGCGCGTCGTCATCTCGCGCAAAGTGCTGGGCGGCAATCGCGGCTGATCGCAATCGGGGGGTTGGTGATGGTTCCTGCGCTTGATCCAGTGACGCCAGACGCCGAGTTGCCGCGCAAGACCGGCGTGGTGGTGATCGGGGGCGGTATCGTCGGCGTCTCAGCGGCGCTGTTCCTGGCACGCCGCGGCGTTGCGGTGACGCTGTGCGAGAAGGGCGAGATTGCCGGCGAACAATCAAGCAGGAACTGGGGCTGGGTGCGCGCCATGGGCCGCGATGCCCGCGAGATTCCGCTGGCGCTGGAAAGTCAACGCCTTTGGGAGGCCCTCAGCGGCGAGACGGGCGTGGACACCGGGTTCCGCCGCGCCGGGATCATCTATGCGTTCGATACGGCGCGCATGCGCGATGCCTATACCGCATGGGCCGAGCACGGCCGCGACTATCAGGTGACGTCGCGAATTTTGAGCAAAACAGACTTGCAAGAGTTGGTTCCGGGCATCGATCCCCGTATCGATGGCGGCCTTTTCACGCCAAGTGACGCGCGCGCAGAACCGCAGAAGGCCGCACCAGCCTTGGCCGCGATGGCGCAGAGGGCCGGCGCCAAGATCGTCACGCGGTGCGCGGTCCGTGGCATCGAGACGGCCGCTGGGCGGATCAGCGGCGTGGTGACTGAGCGCGGACGCATCCAGGCGGATGCTGTGCTGCTGGCGGGTGGCGCATGGTCGCGGTTGTTCTGCGGCAACTTCGGTCTGGACCTGCCGCAGCTGTTGATTCTCGGATCTGTGTCGCGCGTGGGGCCGGTGGCGGGCGTGCCGGACGTGACGGTCGGTGGCTCGGACTTTTCATTCCGGCGGCGGCTCGACGGCGGCTTCACGATCGCGCAGCGGAGCACGAGCATTTCGGAACTGACACCGGACAGCTTCCGGCTGTTCCGGGATTACCTGCCGGCGTGGCGCTCGGAGTGGCGCGACTTGCGGATCAGGCTGGGCCGACGCTTCGGCGAAGAATGGCGGCGCAAAGCGACCTGGGCGCTGGACGAGACGACGCCGTTTGAAGACGTGCGCGTGCTTGATCCCGCGCCGAATGCCGGCGTGATCCGCGGCGGATTTGCCAACCTGCAGCGCGCCATGCCGGCGTTCAGGGACGCGCGGATCACCGACGCGTGGGGCGGCATGATGGACGTGACGCCCGATGGCGTGCCGGTCATCTCAGCGGTGGAGGCCATTCCCGGTTTCTTTCTGGCGACGGGATTTTCCGGGCACGGATTCGGCATCGGGCCGGGCGCGGGGCGCCTCGTCGCGGACCTGATCACGGGCGACCGTCCGCTGCTCGATCCGACCCCTTACCGCTACGATCGCTTCAAGCGATCAAGAACCTCCGCAGCACGGCTCACGCTACACTGTTGAACCGGGCTGACTTTGCTTGACACCAACTGCTGTCAGGGCGCCGCGCCATTGTTTACAAGGACGTGCCCTCGGGGTCTCGTCGTCACGCAGCACGATGTAGATGGCGGGAATGACCAGCACCGTCAGCACCGTCGACGAGGCGAGGCCAAACAGGAGCGATATCGCCAACCCCTGGAAGATGGGGTCGAACAGGATTACGGCGGCTCCTATCATGGCTGCCAGCGCGGTCAGCAGGATGGGCTTGAAGCGGATCGCGCCCGCTTCGAGAAGCACTTGCCGCAGAGGACTATTATCAGCCTGGCGATGACGAATGAAATCAACCAGCAGGATCGAATTGCGGACGATGATGCCAGCGAGCGCGATGAAACCGATCATCGAAGTCGCCGAGAATGGCGCATGGAAGATCCAGTGACCGAGCATGATGCCGATCAACGTCAGCGGCACGGGCGTCAGGATCACCAGCGGCACCTTTAACGATCTAAACTGTGCGACTACCAGGATGTAGATCCCGAGCAAAGCCACGCCGAAGGCCGCGCCCATATCGCGGAATGTCACCCAGGTCACTTCCCATTCACCGTCCCAGAGCAACACAGGTTTCTGCTCGTCTTGCGGCTGGCCATGCAGCTTTATTTCGGGACGCGGCAGCGTGCCCCAGTCCTTTTTGCCGATCGCCTCGCCGACGGCCAGCATGCCGTAGAGCGGCGCCTCGTAGGCGCCCGCCAATTCACCCATCACCATTTCGGCGGCGCGGCCGTTATGGCGAAAGATCGGGAATGATGCACGTTCGGACTTGAGGCTCACGATATCGCCGAGTTCGACGATGCCACGCTCGCCCGGTAATGCATTTGCCGGCACTGGCGTCGACAAGATGCGTGCGGATAAAGAAAGCTGCGACTTGGGCACCTGCACCGCGATCTCGATGGGGTGACGTCCGCCGCCGCGATGCGAGTATCCAACGGCCACGCCTTGCATGTAGGCCTGGATCGTATCGTACACATCCCGCTCATCCACCTTGTGGAATTCGAGATTGTCTTGATCGATCGAGACGCGCAGCCGCGGTGCTTCGGTGCCGAAGCTGTCGTCGTCGTCGACGACGAACGGAATACTCCGGAAAATCTTGCGGACCTCACGCGCAACCGCTCGTCGCGTCTCTGCGTCAGGTCCATAAATTTCTGCGAGCAACGTCGAAAGAACCGGCGGCCCCGGCGGCACCTCGACGACCTTGATCACCGCGCCGGCCGGGAGTTCAAGGCCTTTCAAGCGGCGGCGCGCATCGAGCGCGACATCATGGCTGGCGCGTGCGCGCGCATGCTTCGGACTGAGATTGATTTGCAAGTCGCCCTGTTCCGGTTCGGTTCTGAGATAGGCGTGGCGGACGAGGCCATTGAAATTGAACGGAGCCGCTGTCCCGGCATAACTCTGGATCGAGGAACATTCCTTGAGTTCGCCGAGCCTTAGGGCAGCGTCGAACAGCACGCGATCCGTCATTTCGAGAGACGTTCCGCGCGGCATATCGAGTACGACCTGAAGTTCCGACTTGTTGTCGAACGGCAGCAGCGATGCCAGCGTCGCAACACCAACCAATATCAGGAACCGCCGTGCACTGGCGCGGCTCTCCAGGATCGGTGCGGCTACCCTGACATATTGCCGCCCGAGCCAACCACCACCATGCTCATCGTGGCCGTGCGCCGCATGCGATTGAAGTCGACCACCAGCGATGCGCAGCATCAACCAGGGCGTGACGATCATGGCGACGAAGAACGACAGCACCATGGCTGCCGAGGCATTCGCTGGGATCGGCGCCATGTACGGCCCCATCAGCCCGGAGACAAACAACATCGGCAGCAGTGCTGCCACCACTGTCAACGTGGCAACAATTGTCGGGTTTCCGACTTCGGCCACCGCTTCAACGGCGGCCTGAGATCGAGTGCGGCTATCATCCATGCCCCAGTGGCGCGCGATATTCTCGATGACGACGATGGCGTCATCGACCAGAATGCCAATTGAAAAGATAAGGGCGAACAGACTGACGCGGTTGATCGTGTAGCCCATGACGTAGGATGCGAACAGCGTCAGCAGGATCGTCGTGGGTATGACGACCAGCACGACCGCCCCCTCACGCCAGCCTATCACCAGGCCCATCAGCAGCACGATCGACAACGTCGCCAGACCAAGATGGAAGAGCAGCTCGTTGGCCTTCTCATTGGCCGTTTCGCCATAGTCACGCGTGGCAATCACGTCCACGTCTTTCGGCAGCAGCGTCGAAGACAACTCAGCCAGCCGATGATTGATCCGTTCTGAAATGACGACGGCATTGGCGCCGGCGCGCTCGGCGATGGCGATGGTGACGGCGGGAACGCGCTCGAGCGTGCCGCCCGCCAGTTTGCGGAGATGCCAAACCTGACGCTCGAGCGGCTTGGCACCCATGACGACCGCGGCAATGTCGCGCACGTAAACTGGGCGACCGTCGCGCGTTGCGATCAGCAGGAGACCAATATCTGGGATGCCGCGCAACGTTTGCCCGGCCGTGACAGCAATACTCTGGTTCTGATCCCGCACCCGCCCCGCCTGGAAAGAGCGGTTCGCATCGCGAACCTTGCCGATCAATTGGGACAACGTCACGCCGGACAGCGACAGCTTTTCAGCATCGGGTTCCACCCTGATCTGATCGGGCCGACCGCCAACTATATACGCCAGACCGACGTCTTCGAGCTTGGCGAGTTCGGTCATCAGATTGTCGGCGATATGATACAGCCCGTTATCCTTGTAGCGGTCGGCGACCTCCAGCTTGGGAGCGAGCGTGAGCGTCACAATAGCCACGTCATCTATCCCGCGACCGACCAACGGCTCCGGGATGCCCGTTGGAATGCGCCCCATATTTGCGCGGATTTTCTCGTGCACGCGCAGGATCGCATCGTCCGATTTCGTTCCGACCAGAAAGCGCGCGGTCACCAGAACAGAATCGTCCACCGTGTTTGAATAGACGTGTTCGACGCCATTGATAGCCTTGATGATGGTCTCCAGCGGCTCGGTCACGAGCCGCACGCCATCTTCGGCCTTGAGCCCATCGGTGCGTACGAAAATGTCGACCATCGGCACCGAGATCTGCGGTTCTTCTTCACGCGGCAAGGCGATGAGCGCCACGAAGCCCAACGCAAAGGCCGCAAGGAGAAATAGTGGTGTCAGCGGCGAGCCGATAAACGCTTTGGCCCAGACGCCCGAAAGCCCGAGCGCCGGCTCATTCGGCGAATGCGGGGCCGTCATGGCTTCACCTGTGAGCGCACCAGCGCATCACCGGACTTAAGGCCGGCCAGGATCTCGATGCCATCGGGGACATCGGCCGTGACCACGGCTTGGCCTGGCTACACGATCACATCGATCGGCGGCTTGTCGGCGCGGGAGAGCCGGACGAAATCGATGCCGAAGCGCTGGAAGTCGTAGTCAACGGGAACGACGATCGTCCGCCGCTAACCTGCGGCAATCCAAACCAACGTCCGCTCGCCCACAAAATAATCGCCGAGAGACGCTCCCTCGGCATCGGCGAGGACGCGCCCACCCTGTAATTCCGGATAGACCTGTGTAATGCGACCCTCGCTGATCACTTTCTGATCCGGCGAAAGACCGCGTGGGCCGATCTTGATTGCGTCACCCGCCTTCATGAATCGCGCATGGCGCTCAGGCAATTCGAGCCGCAGAACGTACTGGTTGGCCGCGATCGTCGCGATACTTTCGCCGCCCATCACCACCGAGCCTTCCGTGATGGGCACTTTCAGAACGCGGCCTTCAGCCGGTGCCAGCACTTGGCCTTCCGAAACCTGCTCATCGGCGACTTGGCGCTCGGCGCGCGCGGATTTCAATTCATTGCTGGCAACATCGAAGGCGGTCTTGGCTTGGTCGACGCGTGCTTGCGCAGTGACGCCGCGCTGACGGAGTTGCTCTGCGCGGTCGTATTCCGCCTTGGCCGTGTTCAGCCGAGATTCGATACCGACGATTTGCGCATCGAGCACCTTGATTTTGAGAGCGATTTTCGGATCGGC
>JANYHP010000004.1 GCA_025359005.1 Hyphomicrobiaceae bacterium
ACCAACTCAAAGTGGCGAATTAAACTCCATAATTATCATCCCGACACAGTCACTTCAGGACGCAAAACTCATGACCACCGCCACCCTCGATGTCACAGCCATCGGCAATGCCATCGTCGATATCATCGGCCGCTGCGACGACGCCTTTCTCAGCACCCACCAGTGCCCCAAGGGCCATATGCGCCTGGTCGACGCACCAACCATCCAGGCGCTTTACGCCGGCATGGGTCCCGCCGTCGAGATCTCCGGTGGGTCCGCCGCCAATACAGCCGTCGGCATCGCCTCGTTCGGCGGCAAGGCCGGTTTTATTGGCAAGATAGCCGACGACGAATTCGGCCGCATTTTTGCGCACGACATCAAAGCATCCAAGGTTGCCTTCAGTGCTGCAGCCGTCGGCGGCGGCACCCCCACGTCTCGCTCCCTGATCCTCGTCACGCCCGACGGCGAGCGGACAATGAACACGCTTCTCGGCATTTCCACCGAACTCGGGGATGCCGAACTCGATGCCGATCTGATCCGTGCGGCCAAGGTCCTCTATCTCGAGGGCTACCTGTTCGACCGCCCCGAAGCCAAGGCCGCTTTCCGCAAAGCCGTCGCCATTGCCAAGAGCGCCGGCCGTGATGTCGCGCTGAGCCTGTCCGACGGGTTCTGCGTCGATCGCCACCGGGACGAATTTAAATCCCTGATAGCTGATGGCGTCGATATCGTCTTTGCCAACGAGGCCGAGATTATTTCTCTCTACCAGACCACCGACTTCGACACAGCCGCCAGCCAGGCTGCAAAGGCCATGAAGATGGCGGTCCTCACCCGCGGCGCGAAGGGCTCCCTGCTCCTCGCTGGCAGCCAGAAAGTTGCAGTCCCCGTCGAAGCCGTCGCACAGGTCGTCGACAGCACGGGCGCAGGCGATCTTTACGCCGCCGGATTCCTCTACGGCATCACCCACGGCGCTGATTTGGCAGCCGCCGGTCGCTTCGGCAGCATCGCCGCTGCCGAGATCATCTCCCACACCGGTGCCCGCCCGGAAACGTCGCTGGCGAGCCTCAGCAAAAATCGCTGAAGGGACAGCCGGTTCGACGACAAAACGCTGCAAAATCCGACAAGTCAGCCTAAAAATCCGTGGCCACCGCGCCACGGATCTGAACTCACCGAGGCTATCACGTTGACAAATAACAAAAAGGACGTATTTTCATCCCCATAGATGAAAATTAATCCTGCGCCGGATATTGCCCGATATCCCTCCGCGCGACGCTGGCGACCTGCCTGCGGCTCTCCAGCCGCCCAGGACACCGCGACGACCCACGGGCCCATGTGCATGACCGAGACGCTGCGACAGCGCGGCCGCCCCAAGGGCACCGGCATCAACGACCTGGCAATGCTGCGGGCAATATCCTCCCTGCTTGCAGCGGATGCAGCGTTGAAACCAACCACCGCAATTCGCCGCAGCGGCGTCACCGACCCGTCGGTCATCCGTCGGCTGCGCGAAAAGCTGAAACTGGACCCGGTGCTGCCGATTGCGGCTGTTCCCGCAGCTGCGGTCACCGCTACGCCCACATCGGTCCAGCCCCCCTTCAGTCCAGCGCCCGCAGTAGCGGCTCAGATCGGCAAGATACCACCGCAAAAGCCTAGAGAGCGTCCAGTCCGCACAGCGGCCCCCGTGCCACCCTCCCCATCCACCGAGCAACCAACGGCCCTACCGTCGCCGGCAACGCACGCACCGCCACCGGAGCCGCCTCATCAACCGGCACCCCAGCCTGACGCACGGACAATGCCACCCCCCGAGCCCCTGCGACCGCCGGACCCCCAACTCGAAGCCATGCGCCTTGCAGCTGAGGCCGCGGCCGCCATGTCGCGGCTCTACCTTCATTGCATCAACAATGCGGCCCAGACGTCGCCGCTCAGCATTGCCCTGAACGGCCAGGCCATGGTCAGCCAGTGGTTCGCCGGATTAATGTCCGCCCAAATCGATGCGCAGCGCAAACCGAAGCCATGATCGGTGTCGGTGCCCCCATTTAAATCCGTCGCAGCGCCACTGTTTCCGTCCGGTGGCTCGCATTCTTGCGGATAATTAACCCGGCTCGCTGTCGCGTCGGGAGGATATTCTCATGTAGGTTTTTGAGGTTGATCGTCCGCCAGATTTCCAACGCCCGCGCCTCGGCTTGTGCATGATCCAGCGCCGCGTAGCGATGAAAATAGGCCGCCGGATCCCGAAACGCCGTCTGCCTGAGCTTCATGAAGCGCGACATGTACCAGTTTTCGATAACCGTCTCATCCGCATCGATATAAATTGAAAAATCGAGGAAGTCAGAAACGAATGGCACCGCCTCGCCGTCCCTCGGCAGCCGAGCCGGCTGCAAAAGGTTGAGGCCCTCTACGATCAGGATATCCGGCCGGTTGACCACCACCTCCTGCCCCGGCACGATGTCATAGTGAAAGTGTGAGTACACGGGCGCACTCACATTTTCCCTCCCTGCCTTCACACCATTCATGAAGTGCAGCAGCCGCCCGATATCGAAACTCTCCGGAAATCCCTTCCGGTTCATGATCCCCCGCTCTTCCAGTTCGGCATTAGGGAGCAAAAATCCGTCCGTCGTGACGAGGTCAACCTTCGGGTGGTCCGCCCATCGCGCCAGCAACGCCCTCAGCACGCGCGCCGACGTACTCTTGCCGACCGCCACCGACCCAGCGATCCCAATGACGAACGGCACCCTCTGGTCTTTCCGCCCGAGAAACCGGTTCGTCACCAGATGCAGTTCCTGCGACGCGGCCACATACAGGTTTACCAGCCGCGATAATGGGAGATAAATCTGCTCCACCTCGTCGATCGACAGGTCGCCGATCAATCCGCGCACCTGTTCAAGATCGCGCTCGACCAGCGTCATCGGAGTATCCGCGCGCAATTTCGCCCACTGCTCCCGATCGAAAATCCTATAGGGAGAGAATTTCAGCGGTGCCCGTTTCGTCCCATCCATTGCGTGTCCATTACTCCGCGCCAGCGCCAACGCGCCTATCCAAAGAGTTACACAGTCGCCCGCCGGGCCGCTTTTTCATCCAGACCCGAGGTGCCCGTACGCGCATTTAGAATTTTGGCGACATCGGCCCAACTGAGACCCTTGGCCTCCAGCAGCACCAGCAAATGATAAATCACGTCCGCCGCCTCGTTCGCCAGCGCCGGGCCATCCTGCACGAGGCCGGCAATCACCACTTCCACGGCCTCTTCACCGAATTTCCGCGCGCACCTCTCGATCCCGCCATCGAGCAGCTTTCGCGTATAGGATGTGTCCCCATCGGCCCGGCGTCGCTCCGCGATCGTCGCCGCAAGTCGCGCCAAAACATCATCAGCCATTTGATCCGCCACGATAATCGCACCCATTGCTCTCAGCGGCGGCCACCATCCCCGCCGCGCGGAAAACCGTCGCCCACCGACAACAGCCGCGTCAAGGAACAACCCGCAACAACCCAAATGCAAGCCAACGACAGCCACCCGGCATCTATGTCAAACTTGGCAACGGGGTTACTGCCCGGTCGGGCCTCGCCCACCATTCGCCAACCGCGCCCGGATATAGTCGAGTTGATCAAAGTTCCCATATTTGATCAGCAGCGTACCGCTCTCGCCCGAACCCCGCTTGATCTCCACCTTCAGCCCCAGCAGTTCGCCCACATCCTGCTCAAAGGCCCGCGTATCGGCATCTTTCTCGCGCACCCGGCTCGGTGGCACCTGCGGCGCGCCCTTATCGATGGTCTGCATCAACGCTTCCACGTCGCGGACACTCAGATCTTGCTCCACGATCCGCAACGCCAGCGCCTCCGCGTCCGCCCGCCCGACCAGCGCTCGCGCATGCCCCGCCGTCAACCGGCCGTCGGCCACCATCGTTTGCACAAACTCCGGCAACTTCAGCAGTCGCAGAATGTTGGCTAGATGGCTCCGGCTCTTGCCGACCTGCTCGGCGAGCTGCTCCTGCGTATAGTTAAACCTCTGGATCAACTCATTGTAACCACTGGCTTCTTCAATTGCATTCAGGTCTTCGCGCTGCACATTCTCGATGATCGCCATCTCGATCACATCGCGATCCGCCAGGTCGCGCACGATCACCGGAACCTGATGCAATCCAGCCAGCTGTGACGCGCGCCAACGGCGCTCACCCGCCACGATCTCATAGCCGCTTGCCGGGTCCACCCGCACGATAATCGGCTGCACCAGCCCATGCTGCTGGATGGAAGCGGCCAGTTCCAGCAGTTCCGTTTCCTTGAAATCCTTGCGCGGATTGAACCGCCCGCCATGCACCTGATCGATCGGCACGATCCGCTGTTCGCCTTCCTGCGGCAGCCGCGGATTGGCCAATGCCGTGTCGCCGATCAGCGATGCCAGCCCACGGCCCAGCCGGCCTCTTTGCAACGGTGAATTCATTGGCCTTTTTGGCTCCCAAGCCCTTATTTGGCACCCAAGCCGACGCCGCACAAAACTCACATCTTCCAACAACGCCTACGCCGCCAGGACTTGCTTCTCGCGTGCCAACAATTCGGCTGCCAGCTGGATGTAGGCTTGGCTCCCGACACACGCGTGATCGTAGATGAGAATGGGTTGACCATGCGACGGAGCCTCCGCCACCCGGATATTGCGCGGAATAACCGTCTCGTAGACCTTGGTGCCAAAAAAGGCCCGCACGTTTTCGGCGATTTCGCGCGAAAACGCCGTCCGCTGGTCATGCATCGTCAGCACGACCCCCTGAATTTCCAGCCGCGGATTGAGCGTCCCCCGGATCTGATCAACCGTTTCCTTCAGCTGTGACATGCCTTCGAGTGCGAAGAATTCGCACTGAATGGGCACCAGCACCGCATGCGCCGCCGTCAACGCGTTCAACGTCAGCAAACTCAGCGATGGCGGACAATCGATCAGCACATAACTGAACGGCTTGCCGCCCGTCACCGAAACCTGTTCCGCCGCCATTGTCGCCAGTGCGTCCCTCAGCTTGTATGGGCGATTGCCGTCTCCGATCATATCAGCCTCCAGGCTGACCAGGTCCGAGTTCGCCGGAACGACCGAAAGTCCGGGCACATTGGTCTTGGCCGCCGCCTGCAGCACGCTCGCCTGCCCGGTCAGCACATCATAGATCGTGACTTTGCGGGCATCCGGCCCCACCCCGACCCCCGTCGACGCGTTCCCCTGCGGATCCAGGTCCAGAATGAGCACCCTCTCGCCAACCGCCGCCAGCGCCGTACCAAGATTGATGGCCGTGGTTGTCTTCCCGACCCCACCCTTCTGGTTCGAAATCGCCAGCACGCGGACCCGCGGCGCAGTCAGATGCCCGGATCCGGCGCCTGAGGCAGTCCCTGCAGCAGTAATCGCCATCGTCTCAACTCCAAGTCAGCGCCGCAACAGCACAAATCGCGGCCAAAGCATCAGGATTTCCGTCGCAACGCCCCCACAACGAGAACACACCCATCCATATCAGTCAGGCTTGCAACACGACGGCACTCAAACGCCCACGCCTGCTCGACTGTCGCCAATTCAGCGTCCAATTCACGCCCCTTTTGCAGCAACCCCACCGTGGCCGGCCCGAAGTACGGCGCACACAACCCCAAAAGGCGTCCCAGCGGCGCGAGTGCACGCGCCGAAACAACATCGACTGCGCCGACACTAGTCGTGTTCGCCGCCGTTTCGATCCTTTCGCCAATGATATCCACCGCCACGCGCGCCCGCAAACCTGTCTGCCGAGCCACTTCGCGCAAAAAGGCCGCCTTCCGGCTATCGCTCTCGACCAGAACCATCCGGCAATCGGGCCGTTCCGCCAGGAGCACTGCAACCACCAACCCGGGAAATCCAGCGCCACTGCCCAGGTCCACCCAAGTGAGAGCCCCAGTTGGCGCCAATCCCAGCAGCTGCGCCGAATCCGCGAAATGCCGGTGCCAGACATCATCAAGTGACCGCGGCGCCACTAGATTGATCGTCCGCTGCCATTGCCTGAGCAACCCGGCATAAATCTCCAACCGCTCGATCGTTTCACGTGAAACCTCGAAAGCCTGTTTGAAATCAGCAGCTCCTGCAATATGATTCATACTGACAACCACGCTCGATAGTGACCACAAGCACCGATGTAAACGCCCGTCCCATCAGCCCCTCGCTCGCCTGCCGCCCTTGCGCAACTGCGCCAACACCAGCATGACCGCCGAGGGTGTCATCCCCTCGATCTGGCTGGCCTGCGCCAACGTCACCGGCCGCGCCTTACTCAATTTGGCCCGCGCCTCGTTCGACAGCCCGATAACCGCGCCAAAATCGAAACTCGCAGGGATTTCAATCCCTTCATCACGCTTCAGCACAGCCACGTCCTCGCTTTGCCGGTCCACGTAGGAGGCATATTTCGCATCCACCGAGATTTGCTCCGCAATTCCCGGAGGAATATTCGCAAGCTCCGGTCTTAGCGCAGTAAGCCGAGCAATATCAATATCTTGATAGGCCAGCATCTCGAACCCGGTTCGCCGCTTGCCATCCTTGTTGATGACAATCCCCACCCGTTCGGCCTCGGTCGGGCTAACCGTGAACGCCTCCAACTGTGCCCGTGCCGCCCCCAGCGCCGCCGCCTTCGTCAGATATTTATCCGCGCGCACCGCGCCAACCGACCCAATTTCAATCCCCAACGGCGTCAACCGCGCATCGGCATTGTCCGCCCTTAACCGCAACCGATATTCCGCCCGCGACGTGAACATCCGATAGGGTTCGCTCACGCCTCGCGACACCAGGTCGTCGATCATCACACCGATGTAGGCTTCCGCCCGCGACAGCACGAACGACGGCTTTGGCCCACCACGGCCGCCCTCGGCCCCCGTGGCCAGCGCCGCATTGATCCCCGCCATCAGCCCCTGCGCCGCTGCCTCCTCATAGCCGGTCGTCCCGTTGATCTGCCCGGCCAGATACAAGCCCGCCAGCGCCTTCAGCTCCAGCGTCGGCTTGAGCTCCCGCGGGTCCACGTGATCGTACTCGATCGCGTACCCAGGTCGCATGATCGCAACCTTTTCGAGCCCCGGAATAGTCCTTAGAAACCGATCCTGCACATCAGCCGGCAACGACGTCGACACCCCGTTTGGGTACACCGTCGGGTCGTCGAGCCCCTCCGGTTCAAGAAAGATCTGGTGCCGGTCTCGGTCAGCGAAGCGCACCACCTTGTCCTCGATCGACGGGCAATAGCGCGGCCCCACGCTGCTGATCCGCCCCGAGTACATCGCCGACTGCGACAGGTTCTCGCGAATGATTGCATGCGTCGCCGGCGTCGTCTCCGTCACCCCACACGCGATCTGCGGCGTCGTGATTTCAGTCGTCAGAAACGAGAACGGCACAGGCGGCTCATCACCGTGTTGCATCGCCACACTGGACCAATCGATCGTCCGCCCATCCAGCCGCGCCGGCGTTCCAGTCTTCAGGCGCCCCAGTCGCAAGCCGAGGCTCAACAACTTTTCAGATATCCCGAGCGACGGCGCCTCCCCCGCCCGACCAGCCGGCGTCCGTTGATCCCCGATGTGGATCAGCCCATTGAGAAACGTTCCAGTTGTGAGCACAACCGCGCCCGCGTTGTAGGCACGACCGTCAGCCAGAACCACACCAGTGATCCGTCGCACCGGCATCCCATCCGGCCCGCTTGCGGCGCTGACCTGCAGGTCGACGATCCCGCCCTCGATGACCTCGAGGTTTTGCTGCGCCCTGATCGCGGCCTGCATCGCCCGGCGGTAGAGCGCCCGATCCGCCTGCGCACGCGGCCCCTGCACCGCCGGCCCACGCGACCGGTTCAACAGTCGGAATTGAATCCCAGCAGCATCCGCCACCCGCGCCATCAGCCCGTCGAGCGCATCGATCTCACGCACCAGATGACCCTTGCCGAGCCCCCCAATCGCCGGGTTACACGACATCTCGCCGACAGTCGAAAATGAATGCGTGATCAATGCCGTTCGCGCGCCAAGCCGCGCAGCCGCAGCCGCCGCCTCAGATCCGGCATGACCCCCGCCCACCACGATGACATCGAACGACAAAAGCCCATCTCCAAACCAAACGCAAAAGCGCTACGCTCCTGCTCAAACACAGCCCGACCGACACTGTCCCGATGTCCGCGTCAAGCCTCGGCCAACCACCGCCAGCATCCCGAAAACGCCATCTAACCCCTCAAAAAGGCCAAAAACCGACCGAAAACGGCCTCAAACATCAAAACGAGCCTGACTTGCAAGTGTCCTGGCCCTGCAAACAAGCCTCCTGGAGATTAATGACCCCGGGCTTCGTCTATCCGCCAAGGTCACCGGATGAATTAATCGGAGTCCTGCGCAGTGAAATAACTATCCCCAAAAAGGGAGCGTTTCACGTGAAACTCTCCGCGGTCATTAATCTATTGAAACTGAATCGATAACTTGGGTTCTCCACAGGGAGTCTATACACCTCATTTACCGATGCAGAACCGCCCGAAAATGGCCCCTAGAATTTCCTCCGCGTCGACCTTTCCGACCAACCGGCCGACGGCCTGCGCGGCCCGCCGAAGGTCTTCGGCACGCAGCTCCAGCGCAGCCCTGTCATCAGCCAGAAACGCCCCGACGGCCTGCGCCGCAGCATCGATGTGCTGGCGGTGCCTTGCAGCAGTGATCAACGGCGCCTCGCCCCCTTCGGTCCGTGTCCGCGCCGCTGCCGCGATTCGCGCTTCCAAGGCCGCCACGCCAACCCCCGACACCACCGAGACGGCCACCGCGTCTTTATCGTCCACAGCCGCTGCAGCCCCCGCGGGAAGCAGGTCGACCTTCGTCCAAACCCTTAATATATCTCCAGCCGCGACCGTAAAATCTCCCTGCAAGAGTCTATGCAACTCGGGAGCTAAATTAGCTTGGCGGTCTGCTGCATCGGTCACCCACACCACCAGGTCGGCCGTCCGGGCACGATCCAAGGCCCGCCGGATCCCCTCTCGTTCGACGGGCCCGTCTGCCTCGCGCAGCCCCGCCGTATCCGCCACGATCACCGCCAGCCCGCCAAGATTCAGATGCAACTCCAGCACGTCCCGCGTCGTTCCCGCCTCCGCTGAAACGATCGCCGCCTCCCGCCGCGCCAGCGCATTCAGCAGCGATGACTTGCCCGCGTTCGGCGGCCCCGCGATCACCACCCGGAAGCCGTCACGCAGGATCTCGCCCCGGTGTGCATCATCCAGCGCGGCCGATAAGCTGACCTGCACGCCCGCAGCCACCACCACCGCGTCCGCCACCGCGCGCGCCGACACATCCCCCTCGTCGGAAAAGTCGATCGCCGCCTCGACCAACGCCTGCGCCTGCAGCAGCCCGGCCCGCCAGCCCTCTGCCGCCCTGTGCAGTGCCCCACCCATCTGACTGAGTGCCACGCGCCGCTGCGCCTCTGTCTCGGCATCGATCAGGTCAGCCAAGCCCTCGGCCTCCGTCAGGTCGAGCTTGCCGTTCTCGAACGCCCGCCGCGTGAATTCCCCTGGCTCCGCGAGCCGCAGGCCATCCAGCCGTCCAAGCGCTGCCAGGACGCCCGCCACCACCGCCCGCCCCCCGTGGACATGCAACTCCACCACATCCTCACCGGTGAAACTCGCCGGCGCCTGAAACCACAGCGCCAGCGCCTCGTCGAGCACCGCTCCGTCGGCCGGATCGACCAGCCGCACCCGCAACGCCCGTCGCGGCACCGGCCGAACGCGTTGCGCCAAGGCCACAAGCGTCGGCAGCGCATCCGGTCCAGAAATCCTGATCACCGCCAGCCCTGCGCGCCCGTGCCCGCTCGAAAGCGCGAAAATCGTCGCCACTGCTACCGGCATACGCACGCACTCCGCTCCAGCCTGACATCGGGCTGCCGATACAAAACGGCGGCACCAAGCCCGTTCCGAGCTAGATACCGCCGTCAAAATCTAACAGGTCCGTGCCGCAGCGCCTACCGGTCGCTGGCCTTGTTCATCGAATCGAAGAACTCGCCATTTGTCTTGGTCGCCTTCAGGCGGCCGATGAGGAACTCGATCGACTCCATCGCCCCCATCGGGTTGAGGATACGCCGGAGCACATACACCTTCTTGAGCTGATCGGGCGGCACCAGCAGGTCTTCCTTACGCGTGCCCGAGCGGGCCACATCGATCGCCGGGAACACCCGCTTGTCCGAAACCTTCCGGTCGAGGATGATTTCCGAGTTACCCGTACCCTTGAATTCTTCAAAGATCACTTCGTCCATGCGCGAGCCCGTATCGACGAGCGCCGTCGCGATGATCGTCAGCGATCCGCCTTCTTCGATGTTACGCGCCGCACCGAAGAACCGCTTCGGCCTTTGCAGCGCATTGGAATCGACACCGCCCGTGAGCACCTTGCCCGACGACGGCACCACGGTGTTGTAAGCCCGACCAAGACGCGTGATCGAATCCAGTAGAATGATCACATCTTTCTTGTGCTCGACCAGCCGCTTGGCCTTCTCGATCACCATTTCGGAAACCTGCACGTGCCGGCTTGGTGGCTCGTCGAACGTCGACGCGATCACTTCGCCCTTCACCGATCGCTGCATGTCCGTCACTTCTTCCGGCCGCTCGTCGATCAGCAGCACGATCAGATAGCATTCCGGGTGATTGACCGAGATCGAGTGCGCAATGTTCTGCAGCAGCACGGTCTTGCCGGTCCGCGGCGGCGCCACGATCAGCCCGCGCTGGCCCTTGCCGATGGGCACCACAACGTCGATGACCCGCGCCGACAGATCCCTGATGGTCGGATCCTCAATTTCCATCCTCAGCCATTGCGTCGGATAGAGCGGCGTCAGGTTGTCGAAGTGGACCTTGTGCTTTTGCTGTTCAGGTTCGTCGAAGTTGATCAGGTTCACCTTCAGCAGGGCGAAATAGCGCTCACCCTCCTTTGGTCCGCGGATATGCCCTTCAACAGTGTCGCCTGTCCTCAGCGCGAAGCGCCGGATTTGCGACGGCGAGATGTAGATATCGTCCGGTCCAGGTAGGTAGTTCGCATCCGGCGCCCGCATAAACCCGAACCCGTCGGGCAGAACTTCGACCACGCCGGTCCCGATGATTTCTGTTTCTTGCGCAGCCAGTTGCTTCAGGATCGAGAACATCTGCTCCTGCTTGCGCATGGCACTGGCGTTCTCGACACCGACTTGCTCCGCGAAAGCCAGCAGCTCCGCAGGTTTCTTGGCCTTTAAGTCTTGTAGTCTGATTTCTTTGATGCCGTCTTGCATGGCATGATGTCCGGGGGCATGGCGCGCTCTGACCCCGTGAGGTGGGAGACAGGAGGGGTCGGCGGAACCAGCATATGGAGAGATGTTGTGTCGCGACCGAGACAGAGCTGGTCGTTTCGCACGCGAGACCGCTTGGGCCGCAATCTGGAATGGTGCGAGGAGACAAGAGCGGGAGGCCTGCCGCCAGCCCGTTTCTGAGCCTTGATAACAGAAGTCGCCCTGAGAACAAAGGAAAAAACAACGACCGGCCGTATTGGTCCCGGATTCAAAGTCAACCGATTGGTGCAACTGTGACTTTACAGTGCCAGCGACGTCAGAACGGGCGCACCACCACCATTACCACGATCAAAATCATCAGCACCGTCGGCACTTCGTTAGCAATCCGGAAGTAGGTCGCACCGCGCGTATTCCGGTCCTCGGCGAACGCCTTCAGCCAGCGCCCCATCAGTTCCGAAACCACGGTGAGACCCACCACCAAGACAACCTTGGCAAGTGCCCAGCCGTCCCGGGTGTACCCCATCATATACAACAAGGTCGGTCCCGTCAGCCATGTCACGATCATTGCCGGCCGCAGGATAGCCCTAAACAGCCGCCGCTCCATCACCTTGAACAGCTCGCTCTGCGCCGACCCCGCCGCCACGCCTGCGTGATAGACGAACAGCCGTGGAAGATACAACAGCGCCGCCATCCACGATATGACCGCAACGATGTGCAGAACTTTGAGCCACAACAGTCCCAACGCCCACTCCCACGTTCATCATCCAGACACAGACCGCGGCCACCGACGACCCGGCCCGCGTCAGCCCAGCAACCCCGGGCTTCGCACCAGTTCTACCAACCGTGCCACATGCTCCGGCGGGGTCTCCGGCACGATGCCATGCCCCAGGTTGAAGATGAACGGGTTCACTCCCAGTGTACGCACGATCTCACGCACCCGCCGCTCCAGGGGCGCACCACCCGCCACCAGCAGCAGCGGATCGAGATTGCCCTGCACCACCGTCCGCCCCGACAGCGTACCCCGGATATGCTGCAACGGCATCGACGTGTCGCAACTGATCCCGTCTACGCCTGTCTCGCGCATGAAGCGGGCACCATGCAGTCCCGCCCCCCTTGGAAAGCCCATCACCGGCAACCCCGGGTGCAGCCGTTTCAGATCGGCGACAATCTTCCGCGTCGGCGCGATCACCCAGCGGTCGAATTCATCCTCCGGCAAGCTGCCGGCCCAGCTATCAAAGATCTGGAGCATATCCGCGCCAGCCCGCACCTGGCCGTCGAGATACACCACCGACGCTTCTACCAGCACATCCACCAACGCCTGAAACGTCACCGGGTCCCGATAGGCAAAGCTCCGCGTCGCCGCCTGATCGTTCGACCCCTGCCCGCCGATCATGTACGTCGCCACCGTCCATGGCGCCCCGCAAAACCCGATCAGCGTCGTCTCCGCCGGCAGATCCTGCCTCAGCCGTTGCACCGTCTCCGCCACGATCCCGAACTTCTGGGCCGCCGCCGCAATCGACAGCCGCGCCACGTCCGCCGCACTCCGCAACGGGTCGAGCCGCGGCCCCTCGCCCTCGACGAAGCGAACAGCCTGCCCGAGCGCATCTGGCACGACCAGAATATCCGCAAACAGGATCGACGCGTCGAACCCGTATCGCCGGATCGGCTGCAAGGTTACCTCGGCCGCCAGCGCCGGCGTGTAGCAAAGGTCCAGGAAGCCCCCGGCCTTGGCGCGCGTCGCCCGATACTCCGGCAAATAGCGCCCCGCCTGCCGCATCAGCCAGATCGGCGGCGGCGATAACGCTCGGCCATCGAATACAGTCAGCAATCGCCGCTGCGCTTTCATTCCTGCCGCCTTCACGCTGAGCCTCGCTCTATCCCGCACGCCTGCTCTGCTCTTACTTAAAAAGATCCAGATTTTTTGAATCTTATTGTTATGACTATTAGGCCGTGGATTGCGGTAGTCTCATCTCTATCCACCGACAGCCCACAGCCGCGCTCTTCGTGGCCACAGCGTCAGATGTTTCGCCGACAATTCCAGCGCGGCGCAAGCTATCAGTCGATCGTATTGGAGAGTCAAAGCGTTGTTGTCACTTCTGCCGCGTCGAAGCTTCGCATGTCCTGGGGATAACCACGGGATCGTCGGCTGATCGCGTATGCACGTCTCAGTCATCCCCACGCGTCGCCTATTTCACCCCGCCACGGCCTTCCTGGGGATATCATTGTGGACACCCGCCGAAGATTTGGGGATGTCTGATGCCCGCCGCCCCGGCCTCTGGATAACGAGGACATTTGTCCACAGATGACCAACACCCTGCCCGCCTACTTCCATCTGCACCTGATCTCCGATTCCACCGGCGAAACCTTGACCACCATCGCCAAAGCGGCATCCGTGCAATACGCCAACGTCCGCCCCATCGAGCACGTGCATCCGCTCATCCGCACCCGCCGCCAGCTCGCTCGCGTGCTGACCGAGATCGAGCAGGCGCCCGGCATCGTGCTCTATACGATTGTCAATTCCGAGCTCGCCGCCGAAATCGAGAAGCATTGCCGTCAGCTCACGATCCCGTGCCTGCACGTTTTGATGCCGATCATGAAGGTGTTCGAGAGCTATCTGGGCGCCCCGCAGACACCAATCGTTGCCGGCCAGCACGTCGTCGATGCCGACTATTTCCGCCGCATCGACGCGCTCAATTTCACCATGAACCACGACGACGGCCGCCTGCCAGCCGATCTCAGTCAGGCCGACATCATCATTCTCGGCATTTCGCGCACGTCGAAGACGCCGACCAGCATCTATTTGGCGCAGCGCGGCTACAAGACCACCAACCTGCCGCTGGTGCCCGGCATCGACCCACCCAAGTGCTTGGCGGAACCGCATAGCGCCTTCATTGTCGGTCTCGTCGCCAGCCCCGAGCGCATTGCCGAAATCCGTCGCAACCGCGTCCAACTTCTCTCCGACCGCGATCTCACCGACTACGTCGACCGCACCCAGATCGCCAATGAAATTGCTTATTCGCGCAAGTTGTTTGCCAAGCACGGTTGGCCCATGATCGATGTGACGCGCCGGTCCATCGAGGAAACCGCCGCCACCATCATCAAAATGCTGCACGACAAGGACGCCACCGTTACCCGCGATGGCATCCAGGATGGCGTCTTGAAGTCGGGCGCACCCCAGTCGGAAAGCGGCTGAGTTCGAGCGCCGTGGCAGTAACCTGCCTGCGGCCGAAGCGACCCGGCTGAATAGCCGATCAGTTGCCCGAATCGAGTGAGACGGTGCGGCGGTTGACCGTGAAGCGCACCCACAAGGTGATCAACGCTTCGAGCGCGCTCGTGCAGATCATCAGCATCAGTGCGTTCTGCGAAAAAGTCGAAAGGTGTATGATACCCTGCAGAGCCTCGACGCCGACAACCGCCCCGACGATGGCCGGCAGGATCGAGCAAACCGAGTCGCCGAACCCGATGCTGCGCGAATCGATTGCAGTCGACAAAAGCGCGATCAGCTGCATCGCCAGATAGCCGAGTACCAGCCAAGCCAGCACGTAATACCAGACGTTCGTCGTCGGCTCCCAGCCGCCGAACTTGAAGAAAAAGATACCGCCGCCGATGGTCAGCAAGATGGCCAGCCCGATACTTGCGAAGGCTTCGAGCCGTTTGATCGGATGCTGTGCTGGATGCGGGACTTGGAGCGTCATGGTGTCGACCTTGTGCCGGTTATCATCTGTCGCGGGCATTCTGGACTGAGAATCACATGCACCCGGAGAGCCCCGGCGCACGCCTGCTATAGCCCGCCTTTCGGGGCTCGCCTATCGATTTTCTCGGCGGGCGGTAGGTCATGATGCCATCGGTCTGCGACCCGAGTGCGACGTTTCCTGGTCGGATTTTGGCGCACATCGCAGCACTTTATTCACCATCGTCCCCTACCTTGCGACAAACTGTCGACGCAAACCCCCGTTACCGCCGGTCTTGATCGGGGAGGGTACGCGTCTCTCTGTAAAGTGGGCTGTGCCGGTGTGTCGTCCGGCAAAGCGTGTCCCAGTAGCGTAGGAAATACCTCATGCTGTTGCGTCTCCGTTTGCCGCGTTTCGCTGCCTTCTTGCTGGCGGCTGCCTGTCTTTCTCCCGGCGAGAGCCGTGCCGGCGACGGCTGGCCCAGCAGCGTGCAAGCCAGCTATGACGTCAATTTCAATGGCTTGAACGTCGGCACTTACGATTTCCAGTCCTCCCAGGAAGGCCAGTCCTACCGTTTGGCCAGCAATGCAAAACTGTCCCTCCTGCTTGGCGCGTTGCGCTGGACGGGCACCACCCATTCCTCCGGCAAACTGGCGGGCGACACCGCCAAGCCGCAGGCTTTCGGCTTCGACTATAAGGCGCAGTCCAAATCCGGCTCGACGCAGATGGCCTTCACCGACGACACGGTGACCCAGGTTCTCCACTCGCCACCGCCGAAGATCAAGGAAGGCATTGTCCCTGTCGAGGCCCAGCACCTGAAGGGCGTACTCGACCCGCTGACCGCCGTAATGGCCCTGTCGCGCGGCGGCAGCACCGCCAATCCCTGCTCCAAGCGCATCCCCGTCTATGACGGCTACCAGCGCTTCGACCTCGTGCTGACGCCGAAGGGCCAGACGGCCATCGACGATCCTCAGGCCCCAGGCCACACCACGACCGGCTTCGTCTGCCGCGTCCGTTACGTTCCAATCGCCGGCCATAAAGCGGATGAAAATACAAAATATATGGCCCACAACAACGACATAGAAATTATTCTCCGCGCCGTGCCGGCCTCCAACATTTTTATCCCCCAGCAGGTGACGATCCCCACCATCGCCGGCGCCGCCACGCTCGTCGCGCGCCGTGTCCAGGTCGCCATCAACGGTCGCCAGCAACTCGCCCTCGTCAACGACTGACCGCCACTGCCGTCGGCGCGCCGCTCGAAGGCTTGCGGCACTGCCGCTTGATCTTCTGCAGCCCTGGTGCAATGGCTCTCGCCACCTCTGCCGTGCCCGCTCAGTAACGGCACGCGGCCAACACGAAGACGTCCGATCCGCCGATCCTTGGTCCTTCTGGAGCAAGCATTGCTGGGGCGGACTGGGACCCCCTGCCATGGTACTTGATATCGCGACCCGCATCCGCAACGTCACGGCGGTGCTCGGCCCGACCAACACCGGCAAAACCCACTTGGCCATCGAGCGAATGCTCGGCCACAACACTGGCATGATCGGCCTGCCGCTGCGCCTGCTGGCCCGCGAGGTCTACGATCGCGTCGTGGCAAAAGCAGGCGTCGCGAACGTAGCCCTCATCACTGGCGAAGAAAAAATAAAGCCCGACAACGCCCGCTATTGGGTGTGCACCGTCGAGGCCATGCCCCTCGCCATCGAGACCGATTTCCTCGCCATCGACGAAATCCAGCTCGCCGCCGACCCCGACCGCGGCCACGTCTTCACCGATCGCCTGCTCAACGCCCGCGGCAAGTCTGAAACGCTCATGCTCGGCGCCGGCACCATGCGCGACGCCATCGCCGATCTGATCCCCGGCGCCAACTTCATCTCCCGCCCGCGCCTCTCGAAACTCACCTACGCCGGCGAAAAGAAGCTCACCCGTCTGCCGCCCCGTTCGGCTATCGTTACCTTCTCGGCGGCCGAGGTCTATGAACTCGCCGAAGTGCTCCGTCGCCAGCGCGGCGGCGCCGCGGTCGTCATCGGCGCCTTGAGTCCGCGCACCCGCAACGCCCAGGTCGAGCTCTATCAATCCGGCGACGTCGATTTTCTCGTCGCCACCGACGCCATCGGCATGGGGCTCAACCTTGACGTCGATCACGTCGCATTTGCCTCAGACCGTAAGTTCGACGGTTACCAATTCCGCAAGCTCA
>JANYHP010000057.1 GCA_025359005.1 Hyphomicrobiaceae bacterium
GGGGCGGACACCATCCTCAGGAGCCAGCAGTTGCAGATGCCCAAGGTAGCGCTCCAGAAGTTGGCTCGTGGTGCCTTCGGGGAAGAGGCACACGAAATGAGTCTTGTCGTTCGACGCGATTTCGAAGCCAGGGAAGACGACGATGCCCGCCGGCTCAAGCACCTTGCGCGTCGCGTCGATGCTGTCCACGCTGCCGTGGTCGGCCATGCCTACGACCCGAATGTCCAACTTCTGGCACTGCTCCAGCAGGGCTTGGTTGTAGGCAGCCTCCGAAAGGCCGTGGTCGCTACCGCGATAACTGGCGTGGTAGCCCGCCGGGTTCACCTGCAGTGCACAGCGCCAGAATCGCGCGAACGGGTAGTTTTCGCTCATGTGCGGCTCCTTGCGGCTCTTTTCTCGTCCAGCGACAAGTGGTGTTCATTGATGCGTTCACCCTTGAACGTCTTAAACCACGGCGCGCTTTCCACGTCTTTGCCACGGTCCTTGTCGCAGGTGATGTTGAGCTTGGGCTTCTTGTTGTGGCGCAGCACCTCGGCGGTCATGAAGGGTCGGATGTTCAGCCGCACACCCTCGTTCAGGTCAGGGTTCCAGCCGATGGGTTGCTCGGACAGCGGCTTCCAGCGCACGAAGATGTCGTAGGGCGGCTCTCCTTCGAGGATGAGTTCCAGGCGCCGCTTCAGGTCTTGGGCGCCGGCCAAGCGCATCGGAGCGCCATCAATGCGGTCGCGCACGCCAGCCTCTTGCTGGCGTATCCAGTCTCCCAGGTAGGTATGGATGAGCCGCTCAAGGTTCTTCGAGTCGAGTTTGTGATAGTTCACCAGAGCGGCAAAGCCGTCCTTCAGGCCATCCCACACATGCCAGATGAAGGGGCGGTGCTGGAAGGTCTTGGCGTGCTGCTCGAAGAATTTGTCGCGCAGCCAGACGTCCAGGCCCTTGCCGGCGCAGTCGGCGTCTGCCAGTAGCTTGTCGAGCAGGGCGGGCTTCCAACTGCCGGGCTGCACGGTTTCCCACGCGGCAATCAGCAGCGTAAGCAGGCGGTCGTGTGCGGGCGCCTCGCCACGCACCGAGGGGAGGCAAACGATTCCGTCGTCATCGATGTGCTCAGCCAGCTTGTCGCAGCAGGCAATCCAACTGCGCGCTTCATTTGCCAACTCCATCTCTATGTCGGTCTCCGCCGGCCAGCGATAGCCGGCCAACCGGGCGACGCTCACTTGCAGCGCGTCAACTGCAGGCTGCGGATGGCCGTGGAACACCCATTGGCTGGGATCGTCGGAATATGGCTTTGGCAATCCATCAGGATAAAGTTCGGCGCCACGATTTTTCCAGTAATCTAGATCAAACTGAACATCGAGTATCGTCTTTACTTCTACAGACATCTTTGGGCTCAGTTTTCTCAGTTCCGTTCGAAAATCATCAGAAGCGGAGAATGCCCAAAGGGCAACTAAGGCCGATTCATCGGTTTGGTTGTGAAGAACGATCGTTGTACAAGTGGCCGCGTATCTGTCGCCACCATACAAACATGTTGGTATATTCCCCATCAGACTGGCCACGACCCCTCTTTTTCCCCAGTTTGGCTTGCCCCGTAGCCAATTTTGAGCTGCGTGATTTAAGTGCCTAACGCTCTCCGCAAGTCGGAACATTGCACCTTTCTCCCGCTCCCAAAGGATAATTTCCTCCCTGCCACTAAACGGGACTGTTGAAGACGGAGCGATCTGATGAAACTCCCATTTCTCGTCTACAGATGGAATCTCCCAAAAATTACGCACAAACCAAGCCAAGTCGCCTGCTGAACAGCCTTTTAGTGCAGATGCTGTTTGTCTTAAGGGGACTCCTTGTGCCAAATCGGAGCCCAACATAATTCTGCAGTCTGCATTCTGCCTTTGTTTGAGCTGACCAATAAGCCTTACGGGGGAGGATATAAGCTGTACTCTCTTGTCGCTGAAGACGGCTTCTGGAGACAAGGAAATCACAGACACTTTGTCCTCCGCATCCACCTTTAAGGCAGGGTTGCCGCCAATAAGAAGAATCGGCGATACATTCAGTGTCGTCTGAAAGCTGTCATATCCAAGTCCTGCTATACAACCAAGTTTGTAGCGGGACACAACCCCCTCTCTAAACTTCTTATAACCAGAAAGAAACAGCCAGTTTTGAGGCAAAACGACGCAAAGGCCACCCCCGACAGAGCTCAGTTCAAAGCATCTTTCAAGGAAAACCGTCGCAAGGTCGGCTTTGGCAGCGGGGAAATGCTCCTCGCAGTAATCCCTCATTACGTCGCAATGCTTTCCTCGCGTTAGGTACGGCACGTTGGTGACTACCAGGTGGTAGCGGCTATCCAGGAGCTGAGCGGCATCCAATAGGCCCTTGGCGGTGATTGCCAGATCCCAGCTGTCGTCCTGCAACTCGCTGGCCTGCCCCCACAGCGTCGCCGGCCGCTCCGTCGCCAGTGCACGCGCCAGTAGGCCGCGCAACGTCTCGAAGCTGGACGTGGCCAGGTCGTTCTTCAGGCTACGTGCCGGGTCCAGCAAGCTGCCCAGCAGCGGCGCCTGCGCAAAGCTCGCGTGCAGCAATCGCAGTTCCTGCCGCAGCAGCTGTGCGTTCGGCGCATCGTCCGGCACGAGCGCCATCCAGTCCTCGGGCTTGGCCGCGACCTTCAGCCCGCAGCAGGCGAACTGCGGCGCGGGCATGTCGGCGCGCAGACCCAGTGGGTCGCCGTTCTCGTCCGGGAATCGCCAGGCCGCCAGCGCCAGTGCAAACACGGCGATCTCCACGCAGCGCGCGTCAATCTCCAGACCGTGCAGGTTGTCGGCCAGCACG
>JANYHP010000071.1 GCA_025359005.1 Hyphomicrobiaceae bacterium
GGCTGTCAAACGAGTGCGGTGGGCCGATGGCAAACTTCGCCCTTCCTTCTCCCCTTCGCGAACGGCGAAGGAAAGACGGGAAGTGGTCACTCCCCGTTGACGACAAGAAACGACGAAGCCCGCCCGTGGTGACACGGACAGGCTCCAGATCAGGTGTGCAGACAAGCGGTTCGATCAGAACTTGTGGTTGATGCCGATGCGAAAGATGTCAGCGTCGAGCTTGGTGGAGTGCGAGATGAACGTTTCGGGCTTGTAGACGAAGCTGCCGTTCATGCCGCCGAAGTTGTTGGAGGTTACGGACGCCTTGCCGAAGCCGAGGTGGAGATATTCACCCTTCAAGCTCCAGCCATCGCCGAGCATGACCTCCGCACCGCCGCCGAGCGCGTAGCCCGTGACTAGCTTATGGAACTCGCCCGATTCCTGCGCACCAACCTGCGTATCGGTGAAGCTGAACGTGCTGCGCACGTTGGTCACAGCCAAGCCGCCGGTCGCGTAGAATAGCCAATTGTTGTTGGTGATGCCGACCCGGCCGCGCAGGGTAAAAAGACCATCCGCGGACGATGTGGAGCGGATCGTAAAGGTTTGGCCGGGCTGCTGCGGTCCGTAGTAGGTGGTCGTCGAGCTTGAGCCCGACAATCCCACGCCGCTCAGGTCGCCTTCGATGCCGATCACAAGACGGTCGATCTGCCGGTTGCAGCCGAGCTGGCCGCCACCGATGATGCCGCCGCCGCGGACATCCTGTCGCCCATGGCCATTGACGACGTCGGTATCGCCGGGCTTCCAGAAGTAGTAGCCGGGATCGGATCCTGGCGGGAGCGTTGCGCCGGTGCCGTATCGGCCAGCACCCAGCACGTCGGTGGTCGAGGTCTCGTTGCGGAAGCGACCCCAGGCGCCGCCGAGCGAAGCGCCGCCGTAGCAGCCGGTCCAAACGGCAACGGGGGCTACCACCACCGGCGCGTCCTTGAGGCTGCCGGCGGGTTCAATCATGCCGTCGGCGAAGGCGACCCCGGCGCAGGCAGCCGCCATCACGGCGGCGGACGCGATCTTTGCAAGCAGCGATGTCATGTGGCATTCCCGTGCGTTCGATGAAAATGATGGATCGAGGAAGACCGTCCAGTGGGCGGCCGACGCGAACACCGAACTGCTACAAACAACGCCTAAACCAATGGGTATGGCTTGTCCGATTCGGGCATCTGGTACAATTTAGAACCGCTGAGTGCCGTCACTTGGTGTCCGGGTGTGGAGTCCGTGACTCACCCTGCGGCCGCCGGCACGCCCCGTAAGACGGCACACTCAGGACCATGCGCCGACATGATGTATCGATCGGCCAGCCGCTTTGGGAGCCTTGCCGCCAAACTGCCCTTGGTCACGCGCGGGCAGCGCATCGGGCTGCTCGGCGGCAGCTTCGACCCGCCGCATGCTGCCCACGTTCTGATCAGCGACATCGCCATGAAGCGCCTGCGACTCGATCGGGTGTGGTGGCTGGTGACCCCCGGCAACCCGCTGAAGGCCGGCCGCGGGCCTTCGCCCATCGAGCAGCGGGCTGCCTGTTGCCGTGCGCTCGTGGGCAACCGGCGCATCGTGGTGACGACGTTGGAGGCGCAGTTGACGACGGCGTATACGGCGGCCACGATATCCTACCTCCGGCAGCGCGCACCGGGTGTCGCCTTCGTCTGGCTAATGGGCGCCGACGGGCTGGCGCAGTTCCACCGTTGGTATGATTGGCCGGGAATTTTCAGCAGCGTGCCAATCGCGGTTGTCGACCGGCCCGGTTACAGGCTGAGGGCTTCGGCCTCGCCCGCCGCGTCACGCTTTGCGCGCACCAGAGTAGCGGAAGATCGAGCAGCAACCCTACCGTGCCGCTCGCCGCCAGCGTGGACGCTGCTGAGCGGACCGCTATCCCCCCTCTCGTCCACCGGGCTGCGGGCTGGGCGTAAAGGAAGCGGGCCGAAACCTTGAATTTTTTGCTTGTTGCGCCCTATACTTGACTATAGCCAGCGGCAGTCGCGACGGCGAGGCGCCATGCAGCGCCACCCGAACCGGCCAACTGCTGCAACGCCAAAAGGATGACCACCTGAAAATGCCACGCTCCCCCCAGGCGTCCCGCAAAGGGCCGGCCCCGACCGCTCAACAGACAGACGCGCCGGCCGCATCCAAGGCTGCAAAGGCCAAAGCGGGAGCGCCGGCTGGCCCCAAAACGGCTAAAAGGGTCGGCACGGCTGCGAGCAAGGTTGCAGGCGCAAAGCCCGCAACGAAGGCCGCGGCCAAGAAAGTCACTTCAAAAACAGCGACGAAGCCGGCCGCAAAAATTGCGGCCAAGGTGCCGGTCAAAGCGGTTGTGGTGCGCAATCCGGTGGCGCAGACGGCTCTCGATGCCGGCGGCGACCTGGCGCTCCGGCTGCACGACTGGCTGGACGACGCCAAGGCCGAGAACATCACGGTGCTCGACATTCGCGGCAAGACTTCGATCGGCGACTGCATGATGGTGGCGACCGGCCGCACCGACCGGCACGTGGGCGCCATTGCCGACCAGCTGTTGCGCCACCTCAAGGAGTTCGGTGTCTCCAACGCACGCGCCGAGGGGCTCGAGACTTGCGACTGGGTGCTCGTGGACGTGGGCGCGATCATCATCCATGTCTTCCGGCCCGACGTGCGCGAGTTCTACAACCTCGAAAAGATGTGGTCGGGCGAGCGTCCGGGCGATCCGCCCGCTCACGAACCAACGCACTGAGGCGCGCGCAATGCGGCTGACGCTCGGCGCGATCGGCCGCCTCAAGGATGGGCCGGATCGGGCGCTGTTCGACCGCTATTGGACTCGCTTGCAGACCTCCGGCCGGAGCGTCGGCATCGTCTCGCCGCGCCTGATCGAATTGTCCGAGAGCCGCGCCACAGCCGCTCTGGACCGTAAGGCCGACGAGGCAGCGGCCCTGCTGAAAGCCATCGGCGCCACCGCCTCCGTCATCGCGCTCGACGAAACCGGTCGCGGCTTCACCAGCGCAACTTTCGCCCGCAGCATCGCCAAGCTGCGCGATGATGGCTGCGCCGATTTGGCCTTCCTCATCGGCGGCCCGGACGGCCATGGCCAGGCCGTGCTCGACCGCGCCACGCTTACCGTGACCCTCGGCACGCTCACCCTGCCGCACGGTCTCGCCCGCATTGTACTCGCCGAACAACTCTACCGCGCCACGACGATCCTCGCCGGGCATCCCTATCATCGGGCATAACGGCCGAGCACGGCGGCATCCTCAATCAAAACGCCCGCGGAGCTATCCGACCGAGCCGTCACCTGAATAATACTGACCGCCAAAATTTATGACTGACGCTGCCGCTGACCGCGCGTGCCGGCCGGCTCCGCGTAGCGGTGTCGGCACGCGCAATCGAAAACAAGTACCAACGGTCAATCGTTTTGACCGTTGGT
>JANYHP010000108.1 GCA_025359005.1 Hyphomicrobiaceae bacterium
ACTGTTGAACCTGCGGCCAGCGCAGTTCAGCGCTCTGACGCTGATCGACGCCAACCCAGGGTGCAAACAATCGGAAGCAGCGCAGGCGCTCGGCATCGTGCAGCCGAACTTCGTGGCGCTGATGGATGAACTGGAATCGCGCGATCTCGCCCGTCGAGCGCCGGCCAAAACCGACCGCCGGTCCTACGCGCTCGAGCTGACACCACGGGGCCGCGCGCTGCTGACGCGCGCCCTCACGGTCGTTGCCCAGCATGAAGTGCGGGTAACCAGCGGCCTCAGCGCCGCGGAAGCCAAGCAATTGTTCGACCTGCTCGCCCGCGTCGAACGCGAGAACAGCCCGGGGAATGTTGCCGGCGTGAAATAAGCGGCAAGGCCGCCGCCCACCCTCAAACGTCCAGGTCCTTCACGAACGCCGCGCGCTCCTGGATGAAGCGGAAACGGGCTTCCGGCTTCGACCCCATCAGCGCGTTGACGGCGTCGGTGGTTTCGTCCTTCAGGTTGCCGGCGACCTCGACGCGCAGCAGCACGCGATTGCGCGCATCCATCGTCGTCGACTTCAACTCCGACGCATTCATTTCGCCCAACCCTTTGAACCGCCCGATCTCCACCTTGGCATTGGCCGGGAAGGTGGCGCGCAGTTCGTCGCGATGCTTGTCGTCGCGGGCATACAGCGTCTTGGCGCCGTGCTTGAGCGAATACAGCGGCGGCACGGCGAGATGCAGATGGCCATTTTCGATTAGCTCCGGCATCTCCTGATAGAAGAACGTGATCAGCAATGACGCGATATGCGCGCCGTCGATATCGGCGTCGGTCATCAGGATCACACGCTCATAGCGCAGATCATCATCGCGATATTTGCTTCCCGTGCCGACACCGAGCGCCAGCAGCAGGTTCGACAGCGCTTCGTTCTGCGCCAGCTTCGCCGACGTGGCGTTGGCGACGTTGAGGATCTTGCCCCGCAGGGGATAGATGGCCTGCCGCTCTCGGTCGCGCGCGCTCTTCGCCGAGCCACCGGCCGAATCACCTTCCACAATGAAGATTTCTGTGCCCGACGCGGTCTGGATCGTGCAGTCGGCGAGCTTCCCAGGCAGCCGCAGCTTACGCGTCGCCGACTGCCGCCCCACTTCCTTCTCACGCCGGCGCTTCAGGCGTTCTTCGGCCTGCTCGATGGTCCATTCGAGCAGCTTCTGCGCCTGCTGCGGCGCATCCGTCAGCCAATGATCGAAGGCATCCTTGATGGTCGCCTCGACGATACGCGCGGCTTCCTGCGTGGCGAGCTTTTCCTTAGTCTGGCCCTGGAACTCCGGCTCGCGGATGAACACCGACAGCATGGACGCGGCCGTGCCCATCACGTCCTCGGCCGTTATCTGCATGGCTTTCTTGTTGCCGACGCGCTCGCCGAACTCGCGCAACGATTTCGACAGCCCGCTGCGCAACCCGTTCTCGTGCGTACCGCCTTCGATCGTCGGAATGGTGTTGCAATAGGAATTGGAGAAGCCGTCCTCGTCCGACACCCACGCAATCGCCCATTCGAGCGAGCCGTGCCCACCCTCACGCTTCACGTTGCCGGCGAACACATCCTTGGTGACAAGCGTCTGCCCCTCGATTGTCGAGAGCAGATAGTCCTTCAGGCCGCCCGGAAAATGGAACACGGCCTCGGCCGGCGTCTCGTCCTTGATGATGGCGGCATCACAGAACCAACGGATTTCCACCCCACCGAACAGATAGGCCTTCGACCGCGCCATCCGCATCAGTCGGCCAGGCTTAAAGGCGCAGCCCTTGCCGAAGATCTTCTCGTCCGGCTTGAAGCGGATCTTGGTGCCGCGCCGGTTCATCGTGGAGCCGAGCTTTTCCAGCTTGGTCTGCGGCACGCCGCGGCTGAACACCATGCGGTAGAGCTGCTGGCCGCGCGCGACTTCCACCTCGCACAATTCCGACAGTGCGTTGACCACCGACACGCCGACGCCGTGCAGGCCGCCGGATGTCTGATAGGCCTTGCCGTCGAATTTGCCGCCCGAGTGCAGCGTCGTCATGATGACTTCGAGCGCCGACTGATTCTTGAACTTGGGATGCGCGTCGACGGGGATGCCGCGACCGTTGTCGGTGATGGCGAGAAAGCCCTCAGCATCGAGACGCACTTCGATCCAGGTGGCGTGCCCCGCGACCGCCTCGTCCATGGAGTTGTCGATCACCTCGGCGAAGAGGTGGTGCATGGCCTTCTCGTCGGTGCCGCCGATGTACATCCCCGGACGCCGGCGGACGGGCTCCAGGCCCTCCAGAACCTCGATATCCGCGGCGGTATAGCTCTCCTCGGCCGATTTGCCCCGGGGCTTTTGGCCTTTGCCCTGAAATTCGTCGTCGAGCTTGGCGAGCAGGTCGCGGGAAGATGCCATTTGGTCTTTCCGTTCAAGGCGTTGAACGCTGATTGGGGTGCGGGCGGGCGGGAATCGGCCGGGCCTCGCCAACCGCCTAGCTCGCACCGGGACCACCGTTTGGCAAGGTTCACAAGGCCACAGTGGGGCGGAGCATGTGGACGGACGTGTGGCGTGCTGGTCCACTCCACACAAAAAACACCCTCCCGCCGCCGCGACAAGCGACAACGAGAGGGTGCTGCGACAGTGCAGAGGCGGGAGCGTGCGGACCTATCGATGGTGGCTGGAATGCCCGCTCAATACTTGTAGTTCAGGCCGAGGCGGCCGATGTCCGACCGCAAGCCGACCGAATGCGAGAACGGATTGACCGGAAACTGGTTGCCGCCCACCGCCAGATTTGTGCTGGTCGCCGTCGCGTTGCCGAGATCGACATGCAGGTACTCGCCCTTCAGCGACCAACCGCTGTCAAACGCATATTCGCCGCCGGCGCCCACCGTCCAACCGGCGCGAACCGCCGAGATCGACCCCGTTTCCCGTGCGTTGGCAAACGTATCGGTGAACAGGAAGTTGGCCTTGACGTCACCGACCGCCAGACCGGCCGTTTGATAGAGCAGGAATTGCGGCGTCACCAGAATGCCGAGGCGCCCGCGCGCCGTGAACAGCCAGTTCGCCGCCGTTTCGGCACTGGTGGTGAAGCCCAGGGGCGCACAGCACGGATAGCTCGCGCCGGCGCTCGACGAGCCCCTGGCGTGCAACCGGTTGATGTCCGTTTCGATCCCCAACACCAGCGGGCCGCTCTGCCTGTTGTAGCCCGCCGTCAAACCGCCGACGAACCCGGACGACGACGGCCGTTGTGCTCCGGCGCGCCCGATGAGGATAGGGTCCACGGTGTCGAAATAGCCACCCGGATCAAAGACCGTCGATGCTTTTGTGGGCTGCTTGCTTCCGGCGCCGCCAGCCGTCAGGCCGAGATAGAAGCCGGTCCAGTTTCGGTTCGGCGCCTCGGCCGTGACGCCACCGGCGGTCGCAGCAAGATCGGCTGCCGAGGCAGACACAGTGCCAGCAACGAGCAGCGAGGCACAAAGTGCGATTCGTTTCATAGGTCCACTCCCGAGCAGGTCTCATGCGTTAATGGACGCTTAGCTAGTGTGATTCGCCGCAAACTCCGTAGCCGGATGGCCACAGGGTGACAGCGATCGCTCTGTTGACGGCCCGATTGCTGGATCGGGATTATTCCCGCGCAGACACTCCGACCGACGCAATATTTGCTAGAGATTTTCCGGTGATTCGCGCCAATTGATGAGCGCAGCGCCCCGCACGCAGCCATCAGGACAGGTTGGAGAAACATCCATGGCCTCACAACCCCTAAACAAGACGTCGTTTGCGTCAAAGCCGCTCCCCACCCGCGATGAGCTCGCCAGCTATCACCTGATGGACGAGCGACGCCTCGTCGGCGGGCTCATCGAGCGGGCCGTCTACACGGCCGACGAGCGAACCAGGATCGCCCAGCTTGCGGCCACGTTCGTGGATGCGGCGCGGAGCAACCAGGGCAAGCACGGCGGCATCGACGCGTTCATGCTGGAATACGGCCTGTCCAGCGAGGAGGGCGTGATCCTGATGTGCCTCGCGGAAGCGCTGCTGCGCATTCCCGACAAGGCGACGCAGGCGCAATTGATCGCGGAAAAAATAGGCGAGGGCCAGTGGTCCAAGCATCTCGGCGCATCCGACAGCATGTTCGTCAACGCCTCGACGTTCGGGCTGATGCTGACCGGCAGCGTGGTGAAGCTCGGCGCCAACAAGCGGCAGGGGCCGACGTCGCTCTTGAAGCGGCTGGTGCAGCGCTCGGGCGAGCCGGTCATCCGCCAGGCGTTGCGGCAGGCCATGCGCATTCTCGGCGACAATTTCGTGCTGGGGCGGACCATCAAAGAGGCAATCCAGCGGGCGCGCGCTTATGAGGCGCAGGGCTATCGCGTGTCTTACGACATGCTCGGCGAGGGGGCGAAAACGCAGCGCGACGCCGAACGCTATTTTGAGCGCTACCTGATGGCGATCGAGACCATCGGCAAGGCGGCGGGGCCGCTCAAATCGACGGCGCCCGACGCCCTCATGGACCGCCCCGGCCTTTCGGTGAAACTGTCGGCGATCGACGCCCGCTTCGAGCCGGGCAAAGTGCAACGCCTCAACGCCGACCTTGTTCCAAAAATCGTGACCCTGGCGAAAGCGGCGCGCGCGCACGGGCTGTCGCTGACCATCGATGCCGAAGAGCAGGACCGCCTGGACCTGACCTTGGAGATGTTCGGGCAGACCTATCTCGATCCGGCGCTGGCTGGCTGGCAAGGCCTCGGGCTCGCCGTGCAAGCCTACGGCCGGCGCGCGTTTCCCGCGCTGCGCTGGCTCCGACGGCTGGCCACGGATGGCGGCCGGCGCATTCCGGTGCGGCTCGTCAAGGGCGCCTACTGGGACAGCGAAATCAAATGGGCGCAGGAACTGGGCCTTGCGGACTATCCCGTGTTCACGCGCAAGACCCACACCGACGTCTCCTATCTGGCGGCCATGCGGTTCCTGCTCTCGGACGCGCAAGCCTTCTTTCCCCAGTTCGCCACCCACAACGCCCATTCGGTGGCGAGCGCGTTCGTCGCCGCGGGCGGGGCAGCCTACGAATTCCAGCGCCTGCACGGCATGGGCGAAGCGCTCTACGAAGAAGTCGTCGGTCCAGAAAAATTGCACCGCGCATGCCGCATCTATGCGCCCGTCGGCGGACACGAGGAACTGCTGGCCTATCTGGTCCGTCGCCTGCTGGAGAACGGCGCCAACACGTCGTTCGTCAATCGGCTGGCGGACGCAAAAGCGTCGGTCGCCGATATCATTCGCGATCCGGTGGAGGTGGTGGAACAGGAGCGCGATACCGCGATGGCGGGCACAACCCCAGCCCTGCCCAGCCCGCCTGAACTGTTCGGCGCACGACGCACCAACAGCCAGGGTTTTGCACTCGCCGAGCCTGCGGTTAGGGCCGAAATGCTATCAAAAATTTCCGACGCACTCGGCACGACACAAGCCGTGGGGCCGATCGTGGATGGCAAGACTGATCTGACAAATCGCGCCGAGTTGGTGCGCTGCCCGCACGACCGGCGCCAGCATGTCGGCACCTGCGTGCCCGCCAGTGCCGAGCTGATCGAGCGCGCCGTCGCGTCGGCTGCGGCAGCGCAGCATGCTTGGAACCGCGTCGGCGGCGCCGAACGCGCACAGGTGCTGCAGCGCGCCGCGGACCTCTTCGAGCAGAACCGTGCGCGACTGATGGCGATCATCGTGCGCGAGGCCGGCAAGACACTGGAAACAGCCCTCGGCGACGTCCGCGAGGCGGTCGACTTCCTGCGCTATTATGCTGGCGAGACGCAGCGGCTGTTCACCAAGCCAACCGTGCTGCCTGGGCCGACAGGAGAACGCAATGTGTTGGAACTCGTCGGCCGCGGCGCGTTCGTGGCCATCTCGCCATGGAACTTTCCGCTGGCGATCTTCACCGGGCAGATCGCGGCAGCCTTGGCCGCCGGCAATTCGGTACTCGCCAAGCCCGCCGCGCAGACGCCCATGACGGGCTATCTGGCGACCCAATTGCTGCATCAGGCCGGCGTGCCGGTGGAGGTTCTGCAGTTCCTGCCGGGCGACGGCGGCGTCGGCGCGGCCCTTGTCCGCGACAAGCGCACGGCGGGCATCGCCTTCACCGGCTCAAACGCAACCGCGTGGGCGATCCAGAAATCACTCTGCGACCGGCGCGGCGCGATTCTGCCGTTCATCGCAGAAACCGGCGGCATCAATGCGATGATCGCCGACAGCACCGCGCTACCCGAGCAGGTGGTACGCGACGTGGTGCGCTCGGCCTTCGACAGTGCGGGGCAGCGCTGCTCGGCGGCGCGCGTGTTGTTCGTGCAGTCAGACGTCGCC
>JANYHP010000553.1 GCA_025359005.1 Hyphomicrobiaceae bacterium
AGCAGCACCGGGTCCTTTGAGCAGACAGAGACGACAGGCAAGCGGCCGCCGCGATAGTTGCCCCACATCCAGGCGGTGGATTCTGAGCCCATTGCGACGATGAGGTCGAAGTTCTTGGTTTCAGCGTCGGCGATGGCCGCCTGTCCACGCGCGATGTCGAGTTCGAAATTGTTGATGGTCCACTCGGCGTCGATGCGCTTGTCGCTGAACACCTCGATCATTTTGGTGATCGCTGTGTCATAGGCCGTCGAGGAGCGTGGATAGAGGACGAGGACGCGGCGCAGCGGACGCGACGACAGAAGGCGCTTTGGTCGAACCTGGACGACGCGTGCATCACCGGGCGCCGACTGGATCTGCCAATCCCGTGTCAGGTCCGTGCCGATCTTGAACCAGGTTCCGACAGCGAGCATCGATTGCGATGCTGCCGCGGGGAGTGTGGTCACGAAAATGGCTGCAGCGGTTGCAAAACCAGCGACGAGCCGTCGGGCGCGATCGAGAGTGCGCATCACGCAAACTCCTCTTTTTTCTCAAGTGTGGGATCGGTGAAATTGAGCATGTGGAACAGCAGGCCGAGGACAACCAAGGCGAAGGCGAGCCAGATCAGCGCCACCGGCGAGGTGCCTGCGACGAGGAACAGCTGGCCGACGATCATCGGGCCGAGCATGTGGCCGCAACGTTCGAGGAACCGGTAGCCCGATGCGACGGTGGCTTCGCCGATGCGACCGGCAATTGCAGTGTCGGTGATGTAGGTGACGACCGGCGCGTTGATGAGGCCGTGCGCAAAGCCGATGATGGCAGCGCCGGCGACGAGCAGAAGCGTCTTGAACACCAGCGCATTCGGCGATGCCGCGATTGCGTCCTGGCCCGCGGCCGCGATCACCAGGAGGCCGAGCGCGGTCAGGATCGTGCCGGCCGCCAGCAGCGTGCGGCACTTCTCGACACGGTCGGCCACATGGCCCGCGATCCAGCTCGCGACGATCACGCAGGCGGCGTAGATCATGGTGATCTGGCCGATATCTTCCTTGGCAAAACCCATGGCGGTCAGCAGCAGCGGCAGGCCGAACAGGATGACACCGGTCAACACTGCTTTGGCCGGAATACCGACGAGCAGGATGGTGCTTGCAAAGCCTGGATCGCGCAGCAGGCGCAACGTTTCGAGCCAGGCAAGCGCGCCGTCGCTTTTTGCCCCCGACGCCGACTGCTCGCGTGGGGCATCGGCCGGCAGAAGGATAAAAGCGTAGAGCGCGATTGCGGCGGCGATGAAGGCTGCGACCGTGAAGACACCGATCGGGCCGATTTCGCCAACCAGCAGCGACCCGATGGCCATGCCGGAAATGAGGCCGCCCTGGTAGCCATAGACGATGATGCCGTTGGCGCGGGTACGGCGCTCGCGAACAGACTGGGTGAGGATGAAGTTCTGGACACCGATGAACAGGATGCCCTGGCCGGTGCCGGCGAGTGCGCGGGCGAGAATGGTGCCGCCGAGGGTTTGCACAAGCGTCATGGCGATGAGGCCGGCGGTGACGAGGGCCAAGCCGCCGATCACGAGGTTGCGCGGCCCGAAGCGATTGGAATGATGCCCTGCCGGGATAAGGCTGAGAGCGAAGCAGAGATAGTAGGCGGTGAAGGGCCAGGCGGCGCTGGCGCTGGTTTCGCCACTCGACTGTGCAAGCCCGCTGACGAACTGGGGCAGGAACGCGTAGCTCAAGTGGTCGACGAAGACGGCGACGAAGTAGACGGGCTTGACGAGTTCGAGCGCCAGTGCGCTGCGCCAGTCAGCTTCGCCACCCCGTGGTGCGGCGCGTGCGGCATGCAGCGACTGGGCGACCTGGAGAAACAGGAAGGCGAACAGCGATGACGCGACAAACAGCGCGCCATAGTTCTTCACGTTGCGCACGACTTGCCAGAACACGTAGTTGCGCGGCACCGACAGGATGACCTGCGTCGCGCGCGGATGGTTCGGCGGGGTCAGTTGCGCGCGATATTCCGACTGCTCTGGATCGATTGACCAGAGATTGCCGAGCCGGCTGCGATCGGTGTGGACGTTGATACGACCGTTGACCGTGATGGCGATCGAGCTGATCTCGGGATTGAGCTGGCGATAGCTGTCGAGAACCAGGTCGAGACCCTGGATCTGCTCGAGCTGCAGGCCCAACTGTGGAATATCGTCCAGCCGTTGGCCGAGCGATGAGGTGAGGGCGCGTCCCTTGACCTCGGCACCGGCGGTGAAAAGAGAGATCATCGAGAGGATGACAGCCACGGCAACGGCTGCAAAGCAGCCGCTGAAAGCGAGGACGATCGTGCGCTGTCTGAGCCCGCCGACGTTGGCCATCGCGCGAAAGACGATGAAGCCGAACGCGAAGCAGGCAACGAGCGCGACGAGAGCGGTGCCGTAGAACTGTTGCTGCAACTGCCGCTGGATGGCGGCGCGGTCCATGGTCACGACAAGGGTGCCGACGCGCTCGAATTTGTTGCGCAGCGGCAGGATGATCTGGGCGACGCCATCTGATCTGCGGACCTCGCCGTCGTTGTGGATGGAGAGGCGTTCGCCGGCGCGGGCCAGCGTGCGGATCGATGCGTCGCCGGCGCTGAAGACGAGTTCGCCGTCCGCCAGTTCGATCAGCATGGAGACGAGCGTGTTGTCACCGTCGATTATCGAACTGGTGAGCTGCTTGAAGGCGGTGAACTGGCGTAGCGGCAGGCCGGGGCGCAGATAGTTCTCGATGGGGTTGCGGACGAGTTCGCCTTGGGCGGCCGCCTTGTCGATGAGCAACTGCTCGTAGGTGCGCTTCGTCGTACCGTAGGCGACGTAGATCAGCAGCCAGACGCTGAGCAGCGACACAGCCAGCATGATAGCTGCGTCGGCGAGCCGGCGGCCGATTGCGACCGGCGTGTGTGGTGCATCGGGGACTTTCATCGCGCTGATCATGAGCGGCGCCCTGTCTCTGTTTTCAGAAGCGATTTGGTTTTCAGAAGCGATT
>JANYHP010000114.1 GCA_025359005.1 Hyphomicrobiaceae bacterium
CGCTCGGCGTGCGGGCGCTTGCCGGCGGCGACGAAGTCGCTGCGTTCGGCCTCGGCAATTTTCGTGACGCTGCCGCCATCACCGCGACGGCGTGGCCGTTTCGGCTGTAGACCTCAGGCCTGGCGCACTTGCGGGATGCAGCGGACGGGGAAATTGACGGAGTTGGCGATGTAGCATTTGGCGTGCGCTGCTTCGTGCAGGTGTTCGGCTGCGGCCGCATCGCCCGCCGTGATCGTCACCATGGGGCGGAGCACGATCTCGGTAAAATACCCGCCACGCACGGCGTCCTCGACCATGGCGCCGCGGGCCGCATCAGTGTAGCCGACGACGACGACGCCGGCCTCGGCGGCCAGATGCAGATACCAGAGCATGTGGCAGGTGGACACCGCGGCGACGAGCATGTCCTCGGGGTTGTGGCGGTCGGCATTGCCGCGGAAGGCTGCATCGGCGGAGCCCATGATATCGGGCTTGCCGTCCATGCGGATCACATGCTCGCGGCCATAGGCGCCATAGGACGACGTGCCGGTCCCGCGGTTGCCGGTCCATTCGACGTGCGTTGCGTAGCTATGCGTCTTGCCGGCCATTGGTCACCCTTCGCGTGATTTTGCGGGACGGTATTCACGGGGCGTCGGCGTGGTCAATCCCTTCAGGCCCCTACAGGCCCGCGCGCACAGCGCGTGAAAATGGTGCGTGTCGGCTCCACAGGCGGGCAACGGGCGGCTATAAGCGGCCCATGACACAGACACCCCCTCCCCCGACCGACGCCGCCCGCGCGCCCCGGAACTCCGTGCCCGACGGTGAACCCGTGCCCGTGGGGCGCGGCAGCCATGTCTACCTGATCGATGGATCGGGCTATATTTTCCGTGCCTTCCACGCGCTGCCGCCGTTGACGCGGCCGTCCGACGGCTTGCCGGTGGGCGCCGTGCACGGCTTTTGCGCGATGCTGTGGAAGCTGGTGCAGGACGCGCGCGGCACGAAGGGCCCGACACATCTGGCCGTCATCTTCGACGCCGGGCGGCTGACGTTCCGCAATGACATCTATCCCGAGTACAAGGCGCATCGGCCGCCGGCGCCGGAGGAACTGGTGCCGCAGTTCCCGCTGATCCGCGACGCGGTGGCGGCGTTCAATATTGCCTCCATTGAGCAGGACGGTTTTGAAGCCGACGATCTCATCGCGACCTATGCCGTTGCTGCCGAAGCCGCCGGCGCCGACGTGACGATCGTGTCATCGGACAAGGATCTGATGCAGCTGGTGCGGCCGGGCATCGGCATGCTCGACACCATGAAGAACAAGGTTATCGGCCACGACGAGGTGGTGGAGAAATTTGGCGTCGAACCGGGCCGCGTCGTCGACGTGCAGTCGCTTGCCGGCGACAGCACCGACAACGTGCCCGGCGTGCCCGGCATCGGCATCAAGACGGCAGCCGAACTGATCAAGGAATACGGCGATCTCGATACGCTGCTGGCGCGGGCGGGCGAGATCAAGCAGCCCAAGCGGCGGGAGAAGCTGATCGAGTTCGCCGAGCAGGCGCGCATCAGTCGAGATCTGGTGCGGCTCAAGCAAGACGTTCCGGTCACCGTCTCGCTCGATCGGTTCGGCGTGCAGGCGACGCATCCCGAGAAAATGCTGACGTTCCTGCGGCTGATGGAATTCAACACGCTGACCAAGCGCATCGCCGATACGCTGGGTGTTGCAGCACCTGCACCGCTCGAGCGGTCGGTCGGCGACAGTCTCGCCGGCAGCGCCAAGCCCGTGTCCGGTACGACAGCCGTCGCGGCCGGAGCTGAGTCCGGCGCTGTGGCGGCCGTTGCCGCCGCGCGCGAGGCGGCGCGAATGCCGAAGATCGACGCGTCACAGTATGAAACGGTGCGCGATGCTGCGCGCCTTGCGCACTGGATTGCGGCGGCCACAGCTGCACGTCGCGTCGCGTTCGACACCGAGACAACCAGCCTCGACGCCATGCGCGCCGATCTCGTCGGCTTCTCGCTGGCGACCGAACCGGGCAAGGCCTGCTATGTGCCACTCGGCCACACGTCGGGCACGGGCGATCTGTTCGGCGGCGGCGGCCGCGTCGAGGGGCAGATGGATTGCGACGCGGCACTGGCGCTGCTGCGCCCGCTGCTGGCCGATCCGAGTGTGCTGAAGATCGGCCAGAACCTCAAATACGATGCGCTGGTGCTGCGCCGCTATCACGCGCCGATCGTCAGTATCGACGACACCATGCTGCTGTCATACGCGCTGGACGGCGGGCGCGGCAGCCACGGCATGGATGCGCTGAGCGAGCGGCACCTCGCGCATACGCCGATCTCGTTCGACACCGTCATCGCGCACGCGCCGGGCGCCAAGAAATCCGACAAGACGTTTGCCGGCGTGCCGATCGACAAGGCCACCGAATACGCCGCCGAGGACGCCGACGTGACATTGCGGCTGTGGATGGTGCTGAAGCCGCGGCTGGCCGCCGAGCACATGACGACGGTGTACGAAACGCTGGAGCGGCCGTTGCTGCCCATCGTCGTGGGCATGGAGGCCGCCGGCATCAAGGTCGACCGGTCGATCCTGGCGCGACTGAGTTCACAATTCGCGCAGTCGATCGCGCGGCTCGACGAGGAGGTCCAGGCGCTGGCGGGATACAAGTTCAATCTCGGATCGCCAAAACAACTGGGAGAGTTGCTGTTCGACCAGCTCAAGCTGCCCGGCGGCAAGCGCACCAAGAGCGGGCAGTGGGAAACACGCGCAGGACTGCTCGATGATCTGGCGGCCAATGAAGATTTGCCCGAAGGCGCGCGCACGCTGATCAACACGATGCTCGAATGGCGGCAGCTCTCCAAGTTGAGGTCGACTTACACAGACGCGCTGCCGGAGTTCATCGAGCCGGGCACCGAGCGCATCCATACGTCCTACGCGCTGGCCGCGACGACCACAGGCCGGCTCGCCTCGTCTGATCCCAATCTGCAGAATATCCCCGTGCGCACCAAGGAAGGCCGCGAGATCCGCACCGCCTTCGTGGCCAGCCATGGGGCCAAGCTGATCTCCGCCGACTACAGCCAGATCGAATTGCGCGTGCTGGCCCACATTGCCGACATTCCGCAGTTGAAGCAGGCATTCGCCGACGGGCTGGACATTCACGCGATGACGGCGTCGGAAATGTTCGGCGTGCCGGTCAAGGACATGCCGTCGGACGTGCGTCGCCGCGCCAAGGCGATCAACTTCGGCATCATCTACGGCATCTCGGCGTTTGGCCTCGCAGCCCAGCTCGGCATCTCCAAGCAGGAG
>JANYHP010000118.1 GCA_025359005.1 Hyphomicrobiaceae bacterium
GGCTCGAAGCTGACGCGATTGACCCGCAACCGCGCTGGCTCGGGCGCCTCGATCACCGGGTCTTGCCAGACTGTGCCCGTGAACCAGTCAGCCGGACCACGCCGTGTCGGCGCGTGGTCCGGCTGACTGGTTCACGGGCACGGTCTGGCAAGACCCGGTGGTGGAGGCGCCCGAACCGGCGCGGTTGCGGGTCAATCGCGTAAGCTTCGAGCCCGGCGCGCGCACGGCTTGGCATACGCATCCGCTGGGGCAGACTTTGTACGTGCTGTCCGGGACGGGCCGTGCGCAGACGTGGGGCGGTCCGGTGCGTGTGTTGCGACCGGGCGATACGGTTTGGATTCCGCCCGGCGAAAAGCACTGGCATGGGGCGGCGCCCGGCCACGGGATGGTGCATCTGGCGATGCAGGAGGCGCTGGCCGGCGTCTCCGTCGTATGGCTCGAAAAAGTGGCCGATGACGCTTACAGCGCGGCGCCGGCCGGGTGACCGGCGCTGGGCAGACGCGTTATGCGCGCCGCTTTTCGATGGCGTTCCAGATCATGGCGGCGATGTCGTTGCCGCCAAATGCTTTTACCTGCCGGATGCCGGTCGGCGACGTGACGTTGATTTCGGTCAGGTAGGGACCGATCACGTCGATGCCGGTAAAGATCAGCCCGCGCCGCTTCAGCTCGGGGCCGAGGCGGGCGCAGATTTCAAGATCGCGCGGGGTCAACTCGGTCGGCACCGGTGTGCCGCCGACGTGCATGTTGGAACGTGTTTCGCCTTCGGCGGGGACGCGGTTGATGGCGCCGGCCGGCTCACCGTCGACGAGGATAATCCGCTTGTCGCCGGCGCGCACCTCGGGGCGGTACTGCTGCACCATGAACGGCTCGCGGAAGACGATGTGGAACAATTCGACCAGCGCGTTGAGATTGCTGTCGCCGTCGCGGATGCGGAACACGGATGCGCCGCCGTTGCCATACAACGGCTTGACGATGATGTCCTTGTAGCGCTCGCGGAATTCGAGGACATCCTCTGGGTTGCGAGTGACCAAGGTCGGCGGCATCAGGTCGGAGAATTCGAGCACCCAGACCTTTTCCGGGGCATTGCGGACGCTCGAGGGATCGTTGACCACCAGTGTCTTGGGGTGGATGCGCTCCAACAGGTGCGTTGTCGTGATATAGGCCATGTCGAACGGCGGGTCCTGGCGGAGCAGCACCACGTCCCAGGTGGCGAGGTCGATCTTGCGCGGGTTCGACAGCGTGTAGTGGGTGCCGACTTTGTCTTCCACCGTCAGAGTGGAGCCGCGGGCGATCAACCGCTCGCCGTCCAGCGCGAGTTGCTGGGGCGTATAATAGAACAGCTCGTGGCCACGGTTCTGGGCCTCCAGCAGCAGCGCGAAGGTGCTGTCGCCACGGATGTCGATCCGGTCGATGGGGTCCATCTGGCAGGCGATTTTCATGCTCTTAGTCAGGCCCATGGTCAGGCTCCCGGCCAGTCCTCGTCAGTTTGCAGTGCGGCATGCAAACGACGCCCGCTCGCAGGTGTCAATGGTGCGCCAATGCGGGGCCGGTCTGTGGCACTGCTGCCCCACTGTTGCCATCTGTCGCCGGTAGGTCACAGTTGACCGGCCGTGTCCGCCTCAATAGGACGCTACCGAGCGAGTGCCTGGGGCTGCGCCTCGGGCTTGCACTTTATCTACGCCGCGCGTGTTCCGGCTCATCGAGATCAGTATCGACACATGACGGGGCAGCAGGCAGGTGGGGCGTCGGGCGCCGAAGCAGGGCCGGCCGCTCCAGCGGTCGCGTGGTACGTGGGCCGCGAGGGCCAGCAGTACGGTCCCGTCGGCGACGCCGAATTCCAAGACCTGCTGAAATCGGGCCAAATTCTGCCGACCGACTTGGTGTGGCGCGATGGCCTCGCCGAGTGGGTCGCGGCCGCTACTCTGCGGGCGCAGGACGCGCCGCGAGCTCCGCTGCCGCCACCGGCGCCGGTCGTGCCACAGCAGGCAGAGCGGCCAGCCGTCACGACCGGGGCGCCGGCCGCGAGCCGAACGCCACAGCCGACGGAACCGAGTGAGAGTGCCAGACCCAAGCGGCAGGCGACACGCAAAGCCGCCGTCAAACGCGAGGGCAAGGCGCGGCGGTCGGTTGGCATCCTGCGCGGACTCGCCTGGACGGCGATCATCTTGTTTTTTGCACTCACGTTGGGGGCTGCGTACTTCGTCGTCGCTGGCGACAAGACGCTGGCGCGAATGGCAACTGTGCTGATCCCAAGCTTTGGAGAGCGCCTTCCGGTGACCGCCCCGCTCGGTGGCTACGCGGCTTCGCCGGAGGCGACAGATCAGGCGATGCAACGCAGCCTGCTCTGGCAGGTGCTCAAGAAGGATCATGCCGACTGGTACGCCGAGCGCGTGCAGGAGGCTGCGTCGGCGGCGCAGGCGGGCAAACCGGAAGGTGAGATCACAACTGCGCTGATGCAGGCCGTGGTCAAGCTCAGGCGCAAATATGCGGGAGATGCGATATCGGCGCCGATCGTGCGCCTCAAATCGATTGCCTCATTGTTCGTGACCGCACTTGGGCGGTTGAAGGCCTTGAACGTCGACACGTGCGCGCAATTCGTCACTGCTGGCGAGAGCGCGCCCGCGGTCGTCGCGCTATTGCAGGGGCCGGAGCATTCCGGCTTGATCCAGGCGGAGCTTGCAGCAATTTTTGAAGGCATAGCCGAGGGGCGCCGGACGCCGCGGGTGTATCCGCAGCCGCGCCAAGCGGACTATGATCAACTCGTTGCGGCGTTGAAAGAGAAGGGATGGCAAAAGGCCGACTTTGAGCTGTTTGCCGACAGTCAGCGGCTGGCGCAGTCGCCGTCGGACACGGTGTGCCGCCTGGTGACGGATTGGTTCGAAGCGCAGCTCGCGATCAAAGAACCGGATGTTCAGCTGCGCCTCATCGTCGACAGCCTGAAGCCCGTCGTCGCCGGATAGTTCGGTGTGGCGCCGTCACGTCACGGCGCCGGACTCCGGGGGGGCGAAATTTTTCCAATCGCTTTTGTGCATGATGTCGTCGATTGCCTCGACGGCATCGAAAACGTCCACGAACCGCACGTAGAGCGGCCCGAACCCGAACCGCATGACGTCGGGGGCGCGGAAGTCGCCAATGACACCGCGCGCGATCAACGCTTGCATGATGCGATAGCTTTCGGCGTGGGTGATCGAGACGTGGTTGCCGCGGCGGGCGCCGTCACGGGACGCGGACAGTCCGAAGCCGAGCCTTGCGAGCCGCTCGTCGTAGAGCTTGATCATCAAATCGCCGAGGGCGCGCCCCTTGGCTTGGACGGCTGACATGGCAATCCCATCGTAGGCTTCGAGGGCTGTTTCGAAGGCGAGCAGCGACAGCATCGGTGGCGTGGAGCAGAGCATGGCCTTGATGCCGTCGGCACGTTCGAAGTCGTGCCTGAAGGCGAACGGCGCCTTGTGGCTATACCAGCCCGTGAGGGGTGACTGAAGGTGCGTGTGGTGGCGTTCGGCGACGTAGATGTGCGACGGCGCGCCGGGGCCGCCGTTGAGAAATTTGTAGCCGCAGCCGACGGCAAAATCAGCCCGATCGCGGTCAAGGTGCAGTTCTACCGCGCCGCTCGAATGGGCGAGGTCCCAGACGATCAAGGCGCCGGCTGCATGGGCCGCCGCGGTGGTTGCCGCCATGTCCTGGATCTCGGCGGTGCGGTAATTGACATGGCTCAATTCGACGACAGCCGTATCCCTGTCGATGGTGGCCGCGATCGCGCCGGCGGGTGCGTATCGCACCGACAACCCGAATGTCTCCGCAATGCTGTCGACGATATGATTGTCCGAGGGGAAGTTGCCACGTTCGGCCACGATCGTGCGGCGATCCGGGCGCATGCGGACGGCGGCGACGACGGCCTTGTAGAGATTGATCGAGATTGTATCGGTGATCGTCACCTGATGGGGGGCGGCGCCGAGCATCGGGGCCATTTTGGCGCCGATGCGCCCGGGGGCTTCGAACCAGCCGGCCGCGTTCCAGGAGCGGATGAGCCCGCGTCCCCATTCCTCTTCGATGACGTGGGCAACGCGCTGAGCCACGCCCTTCGGCACAGCGCCGAGCGAATTTCCGTCCAGATAATTGACGCCGTCGGGCAACGCAAAGCGGGCGCGCGCATGGGCCAAGGCATCCGCCGCGTCAAGCGCGGTGCAGTCGCTGCGTGTGGTCGGCATCGGCGTGTCTCTGTTGACTGTGGTCAGATCAGGCGGTCTTGACGACTATCGCCGCTCAGGCTGCCGAGGGCAATCGACAGAGCTGTTGGACGGCCGAAATGAAGGCGGCCGGTTGTTCGTAGGCCACCCAGTGGCCGGCGTCGGGTATGGTAACGGTTTCGAGTTCGGGGTGATGTTGGGCCAAAATGGCGTAACGCGCTTCGACGCTGGGCGTGGCGAGCACGTCTCGAGCGCCCCAGATGGCGCGGAGCGGCGCCGTGACGTGCGGCAACGTCTCGGGGATCTGTGCCGTTGCCGCGAAGGCGCGGGATCTGAAGCGCGCGCGATGGATATTTGCGGCGTGCGTGTAGATCGCCAGCGGGTCGATGCGCCTGGGGTCGGAGAACATCAGGCTTGCAAGGTTTTTTGCGTGCACGGCGTCGCGCTCGGCTTGAGGCATCGTCGAGCGCTCGCGGTCGAATTCGATATGATTGTGGGGGAGCCCGAGGGCCGCACAGCCGCAGATCGTGAACGTCGCGAGCCGGTCGCCCAAGTCGGCGGCCGTGTAAACGCCGACGTTGGCGCCGAAGGAAAAGCCGATCAGGTGCAAAGGCTGTTGGTCGTGAAACAGTTGCCGGATGCCGGCGGCGACGACGGCGCCGGCGGTGGCCGGGGTATGTGGGGGATGGGGCATGGCGCTGTCGCCAAGCCCGGGCAGGTCGGCGGCCCACACTTCGGTGATCGTCGCGAGGGCGGGGATCACCTTGATCCAATGGGTCCACGATCCCGAACCGCCGTGCAGGAGGACAATTGGGGGCACGCCTGGCGCGGCTGTGCCCCAGCGATGCCAGACCATGGTGCCGTCTCCGCACGGCGTTTCCAGACGCGCGGCGGCCGCTGCCATCGTTGCCACGATCGCGCTCGGTGGCGCGGTCCAGTCGTCAAAATCCAGGGTGCTTTGCGGTTGGTCTGGCATGGTTTCTCCCTCATGCGGCAGGGGCCGATACCATGAGGTCGGGCGCGCGATCCAGTGTGCGGGTGATCACTGTTGCCGTTTCCACTTGCGGGTCCTGCCGCGGCGTGCGGTTATCGGCGGGCAAAGTAACTGCAACGAGGGACCGCCTGCCACTTGGCGAAAGGTTCGGGCCCGAGGAGAACGCATGGCTTCTGTCGATATCAAGGACGTCCGAAAATCCTATGGCCCCGTGGAGGTGCTGCACGGTGTGTCGGTGCCGATCAAAAACGGGGAATTCGTGGTTCTCGTAGGGCCATCGGGCTGCGGGAAGTCTACTTTGCTGCGCATGATCGCCGGGCTCGAGTCGATCACCGGCGGCACGGTTTCCATCGGCGACCGGGTGGTGAACAATATCCATCCGAAGGAACGCGATATTGCGATGGTGTTCCAGAACTATGCGCTCTATCCGCACATGACCGTCGAAGACAACATGGCGTTCTCGCTCAAGCTGAAGGGGACGGACAAGGCGACCATCAAGGCGCAGGTCGACAAGGCCGCTGGAATTCTCGGGCTCGGAAAGCTGCTCGACAGATATCCACGCCAGCTCTCAGGTGGACAGCGTCAGCGCGTGGCGATGGGCCGTGCGATCGTGCGCGATCCGCAGGTGTTCCTATTCGACGAGCCGCTGTCGAACCTGGATGCGAAATTGCGCGTCGCCATGCGCGCTGAAATAAAGGAACTTCACCAACGCCTGAAGACGACGACAATCTACGTCACGCACGACCAGATCGAGGCGATGACGATGGCCGACAAGATCGTGGTCATGCACGACGGCGACATCGAGCAGATCGGTGCGCCACTTGACCTCTATGACCATCCGCAAAACCAGTTCGTCGCCGGTTTCATCGGGTCGCCGTCGATGAATTTCATCCCGGGGACGCTCAAGGGTGGCGTGGTGGAGACGGCCAGCGGCGCGAAGCTGCCGCTGGGCAAAGCTTCGACGGCCGGTGAGGGGCGGGCAGTGACGTACGGCGTGCGTCCGGAACACTTCACAATCGCCGACGATGGCGTGGACGCAGAAGTGATCGTTGTCGAACCGACCGGATCGGAAACGCAGCTCGTTGCCAAGATGGCCGGCCACGATATCGTCGCGATCTTCCGGGAACGTTACGATTTCAAGCCTGGACAGAAGGTCAAGCTGAAGCCGCAGGCGGATGTCGTCCACCTGTTCGACAAGGAGAGCGGAAAGCGGATCTGACGCCAATCACGAAGACGACCAAAAAAATAGACACTGGAAACGCTATCGGAAGGAAATCTCGCATGACGAACTCGAAGTTCTCACGTCGCTCGCTGCTGAAGGGTACGGCTGCGGCCAGCACCGGCATCCTCGGTGGGACCGACCTGCTGCAATTTGCGACGGCCTGGGCGCAGGACGCAAAATGGAAACCGGAAGCTGGCGCCAAGTTGAACGTGCTGCGTTGGAAGCGGTTCGTGGTCGCGGAAGATGAAGCTTTCACGGCGATGGTGCAGGCGTTCAGCAAAGCCACCGGCATCGAGGTCAATGTCACCAACGAATCGTTTGACGACATTCAGCCCAAGGCATCGGTTGCCGCGAACACCGGCCAGGGTCCGGATCTCGTCTGGGGTCTGCATTCGCTGCCGCATCTTTTCCCCGATAAGGTCGCCGATCTGAGCGATGTCGCGGACTATCTTGGCAAGAAGTACGGTGGCTGGGTTCCGGCGGCCGAGGGTACGTGCAAAAAAGACGGTAAATGGATCGGCATCCCGGTCGCCTTCAACGGTGGTTACATGAACTACCGCGTCAAAGCGATGAACGACGCGGGATTCAAGGAGTTTCCGAAGGATACCGCCGGGTTCCTCGAACTTTGCAAGGCGATGAAAGCCAAGGGCACGCCGCCCGGCTTTGCGCTCGGCCATGCGACGGGTGACGCCAATGCCTGGCTGCACTGGGTGCTGTGGTCGCACGGCGGGTATCTGATCGACAAGGACAACAAGGTTTCGATCAATTCGGCCGAGACCGCCAAGTCACTGGAATACTGCAAGGCGTTGTACGAAACGTTCATTCCCGGCACGGCGTCGTGGAACGACAGCTCGAACAACAAGGCGTTTCTGTCCGGTGAGTTGTACCTGACTTCGAACGGCATTTCGATCTATGCGGCGGCGCAGGCCGACGCCGCCAAGGGCGACGCCAAGATGAAGGCGATCGCCGACGACATGGACCATGGGTTGTTCCCGGTCGGTCCGGTCGGCAAGCCGCAGGAACTGCAGCTTTGCTTCCCGATCCTGCAGTTCAAATATTCGAAGGTTCCGGATGCCGGCAAAGCATTCATCGCGTTCATGATGGAAGCGGCGCAATATGGCCCGTGGCTGTCGGCGGCGGTCGGTTATCTGACGCAACCGTTGAACGAATACGAGAAGTTGCCGTTCTGGACGGCAGACGCGAAGCGTACGGTGTTCCGCGATTGCGCCAAGCGCTCGCTGACGGCGGCGGGGATCGGTCAGATGGACGAGAAGGCAGCTTCGGCAATCGCCGACTTCGTTGTCGTCGACATGTACGCTGCCTACTGCACCGGCGGCGCCGATCTCAAGGGTGCCATCGCGCAGGCCGAACGGTCGGCCAAGCGGTTGTATCGTTGAGCCGACGAGGCGTCGTATCGCGGCGCCTCAATTCGACGGTTTCAAGCCGACGAAACTTATGCGGCGGGGCCATGTCCCCGCCGCATAGGCGCAGCAGCGGCGGCGATGGCTGTTGGCACGACATGAGAACCAAACAGAGATGACCGACGTGACACTTGTTCGTGAGACAGCGCGCCCGGCGATGCGTGAGCCGACGCAATGGGAACGGCTGCGATCCAATCGCGATTGGCTTGGTTTCTGGTTCATGGTGCCGGCGATGGGCATTCTGACGCTGTTTCTGGGCTATCCGCTGTTTCTGGGTGTGTGGCTGTCGTTCACGGATACCAAGATCGGTCGAGCGGGCAAGTTCATCGGGCTTGAGAACTACGAGTGGCTGCTCGACGACAGGATCTTCTGGCTGTCGGTGACGAACACCCTCATCTATACGATCGTGGCCAGTGCCGCGAAATTCGCGATCGGGCTCTATCTGGCGCTGCTCCTCAACAAGCATATGCCATTCAAGGCGATCATCCGCGCCATCGTCCTCATTCCATTCATCGTGCCGACGGTGCTGTCGGCGATCGCCTTCTGGTGGATCTACGACAGCCAGTTCTCGATCATTTCGTGGGCACTGCGTAAGGCGGGGTGGATCACGACGAACATCAATTTTCTCGGTGACCCGTGGAACGCGCGCTGGGCGACGATCTTCGCCAATGTGTGGCGTGGCATACCGTTCGTGGCGATCACACTGCTGGCCGGCCTGCAGACGGTTTCGCCCTCGCTCTACGAGGCGGCGACGCTGGACGGGGCGAGCGGCTGGCAGCGGTTCCGCTACATCACGTATCCGATCCTGACGCCGATCATCGCCGTTGTGATGACGTTCTCGGTGTTGTTCACGTTCACGGATTTCCAGCTGATATGGGCTCTAACGCGCGGCGGGCCGGTGAATGCAACGCATCTGATGGCGACGCTCTCCTATCAGCGCGCCATTCTCGGCGGCAACATGGGAGAGGGTGCGGCGATCGCGACGGCGATGATCCCGTTCCTGCTGTTCGCGGTTCTGGTGTCCTGGTTCGGTCTGCAGCGCCGCAAGTGGCAGCAAGGGGTTGGCAATGACTGACACGACACAAACCGGTTCGCTCGTCGAACAACCCTCCGTGGCGCGCGAAGACCATAGCGAGGGAATGGAGTTCCTGGAGACGTGGCGGCGCCGGCTGGTGTTCACGTATCTGCCGCTGGGCATCATCGTGATCGTGCTGCTGTTTCCGTTCTACTGGATGGCGCTGACGGCGGTGAAGCCTGACGAGCAACTGCTCGACATGGAAACGTTCAATCCCCTTTGGACGTGGACGCCGACCTTCAAGCACATCTACAAACTGCTGTTCCAAAGCAATTACCCGCGGTGGCTATGGAATACGATGTATGTCGCTTCGGCTGCGACGGCGCTATCGCTGTTTGCGAGCGTGCTCGCGGCCTATGCGATCGTCCGGCTGCAGTTTCGCGGGGCGCAGCTTGTGGGTGGCCTCATTTTTCTGGCATACTTGGTGCCGCCGTCGATCCTGTTCATTCCACTGGCGTCGATCATCTACCAGTACGGTCTTATCGATTCTCCGCTGTCGCTGATCCTGGTGTATCCGACCATCCTGATCCCATTCGCGACGTGGCTGCTGATGGGTTACTTCAAGTCGATCCCGTTCGAGCTGGAAGAGAGCGCGCTGATGGACGGGGCGACGCGCTGGCAGATCCTGACCAAAATCGTGCTGCCGCTGGCGGTGCCGGGGCTGATCTCGGCGTTCATCTTCTGCTTTACCCTGTGCTGGAACGAATTCATCTATGCGCTGACGTTCATCTCGACGACAGGCAACAAGACGGTGCCGGTGGCGATCGTGAACGAGTTCGTCGACGGCGACATCTACCGTTGGGGCTCTTTGATGGCGGGTGCGCTGGTAGGCTCGCTGCCGCTGGTTATCCTCTATACTTTCTTCGTCGAGCACTATGTGTCGGCGATGACGGGCGCAGTTAAGGAATAGGGCAGCCGGTCCCGCTGGCCCTGTCGTTTCGGCAGGGCTGGGACGATTTCATCAGTTGCGGGACAGCAGTTTCCGCAATGGTCAAAAAATGCCCAGCCCCATTTGTCATTCCATGTTTGCAAGTTGGGCGGAACCGGGCTTTGATGCAGCCAGATCGCTGCGGCTGCGGCGATGTATGAATGGGACAACTTGGAGGTTCGGATGAACCGAAATGTAGGACGCCTGCTGGCGGGTGGAGTTGCGCTGGCACTTGCAACAGCAACGCCGCTTGCGGCGAAAACGCTGGTGTATTGCTCTGAGGGCTCGCCGGAAAATTTCACGCCGGCGCTCAATACAACTGGTACGAGCTTTGACGCGGCGCGCCCGGTTTATGATCAGCTCGTACATTTCGTGCGCGGTTCGGCAGAGTTGGAAGCAGGCCTCGCAGAGAGCTGGGTGGTGGCGCCCGATGGCCTGACGATCACGTTCAAGCTGCGCAAGGGCGTGAAGATCCACTCCGGCGTCAATGGGTTTAAGCCGACGCGCGATTTCAATGCGGATGACGTCATCTGGTCGTTCGAGCGACAGGGTAAGGCTGAGCATCCGTTCGCCAAGGTGTCAGGTGGCAAGTACGACTACTATGCCGACATGGACATGGCGAAAATCGTCAAAAGTTTTACCAAAACTGACGACACCACGTTAGTGATGGCGCTGAATGAGCCCAACGTTCCGATCCTTGCGAACCTGGCGATGGATTTTGCGTCTATCCACTCGGCCGAATACGCAGATTTCCTGCTGAAGGCGGGCAAGCCCGAACAGTTCGACCAGAACCCCGTCGGAACAGGGCCGTTCTCGTTCGTCGCCTACCAGAAGGACGCGGTCATTCGCTTTAAGAAGAACGCCGACTATTGGGGTGAGAAGGCCCTGGTCGACGATCTCGTCTATGCGATCACGCCCGATCCGACGGCGCGCTACTCGAAGTTGAAGGCCGGCGAATGTCATTTTGCCATCGCGCCGCGGCCGGCGGATGTTGCTGAAATCGGCAACGATCCGGCGCTGAAACTATCCAAGCAATCGGGCTTGAATATCGCCTATTGGGCGTTCAACGTTCAGAAGAAGCCGTTCGACGACAAACGCGTACGTCAGGCGATGAACATGGCGATCGACAAGCCAACGATCATCCGTGACGTCTATCTGGGCGCCGGTCAGGCGGCCAAGAACCTCATTCCGCCAACGCTGTGGGGCTACAACGACGCGGTGCAGGACTATCCCTTCGATCCCGCGAAGGCGGCAGCGCTCCTGAAGGAAGCAGGCGTGACCACGCCGCTGGAGATTGATCTCTGGTACATGCCCGTGCAACGGCCATACAATCCCAACGCCAAGCGCATTGCCGAAATGATGCAGGCTGATCTCGCGAAGGTCGGGGTAACGGCAACACTCAAGACTTACGAGTGGGGCGAATATCGCAAGCGGGCGCAGCAGGGCGAGCACACCACGGCTCAACTCGGCTGGACGGGTGACAACGGCGATCCCGATAATTTCTTTTTCTTGCGTGGTTGCTCGGCGGCGCGGGCAGGTGGGCAGAACCTCACCAAGTGGTGCAATAAAGACTATGACGACATGCTCAACAAGGCGAAGTCGTCTCCGGATGCGGCGGCGCGAGCAGAACTCTACAAGAAGATGCAGGTCATCGAACACGACGAAGCGCCGGATATGAAGATCGCGCACTCGATCGTCTACGAAGCGATGCGGAAGGAAGTCGAGGGCTTTAAGCAGAGCCCGCTCGGTGGGCATCACTTCAAAGGCGTCGATATCAAGTAACGCAGCAGACTTGTTCGGCGGCCGGGCTGGCACAAAGCCCGGCCGTTGGCGTATGGTCGTGGTGTGCCGCTGTTCTGTCGAGTGCGAGTGCTGATGCTCCTCTACCTGTTCAAGCGTCTCGCGTTGACCGTGCCGACGTTCGTCGCGCTCATGTTCCTGACGTTCGTGGCCATCCGGCTGGTGCCCGGTGATCCTGTCGAAGTGCGGACCGGCGAGCGTGGCATCAGCCCGGAACGGCTGGCGCAATTCCGGCACGACCTGGGGCTCGATCAGCCGGTCTGGAAGCAGTTCGGCGACTATGTCTGGGCGCTGTTGCATGGCGACTTCGGCACGTCGGTCGTCACCAACGAAAAGATCTTAACAGAATTTGCGACGTTGTTCCCGGCGACCGTGGAGCTGTCGCTGTGCGCGATGCTGTTTGCGGTGCTGAGCGGGGTGCCGGCTGGAACATTCGCGGCGGTCAAGCGCGGCAGCTGGTATGATCAGACGCTGATGGCCCTCTCGGTGGCGGGCTTTTCCATGCCGATCTTCTGGTGGGGGCTGCTGCTCATCATGCAGGTGGCGGTGAAATGGGGCTTGACGCCGGTTGGCGGGCGCATCGATCCGATCAAGTTCTATTTCGAGGCCAAGACCGGGTTCATGCTGATTGACAGTGTGCTTTCGGGACAGGTGGGAGCATTCAAGGATGCGGTGCGCCATCTGATCTTGCCGACGATCGTGCTGGGCACGGTGCCGCTGGCGATCATTGCTCGGATGACACGCTCGTCGATGCTCGAGGTATTGAGCGAGGACTACGTGCGGACGGCGCGCGCGAAGGGCTTATCGCCCATGCGTGTGTTCGGACTGCACGCGCTGCGCAATGCACTCATCCCGGTGATCACGGTCATCGGTCTTTCGGTCGGCGGGTTGATGGCCGGCGCTGTGCTTACCGAGACGATCTTTTCTTGGCCGGGTGTCGGCAAGTGGCTGATCGAGGCCATCGGGCGGCGGGACTATCCGGCGCTGCAAGGCGGGGTGATGCTGGTGTCGGCGATCGTGATCTTCGTGAATGTCGCGGTCGACATGCTCTATGGCATCATCAATCCGAGGATCCGCCATGGATAGTGGTGTGATGAAGCCCGCGGCGGACGTGGCGGTGGGGGGGGGGGCTGCCGCCATCAAGCCGCCTACTGGGCTGAGGGTCATCTGGTCCTCGTTTTCAGAGAACAAGGGGGCGGTTATCGGCCTGGTGCTGCTGTCGGTGATCGTGATGATGGCGCTGTTCGCCAACGTCATCGCGCCCTATTCGCCGTTGGAACAGTATCGCGATTTCGTCAAAGTCCCGCCCATGTGGGAAGCAGGCGGGTTGCGGCGCTTCCCGCTCGGGACGGATGGTCTTGGTCGCGACATGCTTTCGCGGTTGATCCATGGCGCCCGCGTGTCGCTGTTCATCGGTTTGATGGTGATGGCCGTTTCGTTCGTGTGCGGCGTGGTGCTGGGGTTGGTTTCGGCGTTCTCAAATTCGCTCGTGGATACGGTCATCTCGCGCGTCATGGATCTGCTGATGTCGGTGCCGGGGCTGGTGCTGGCGATCCTGATCGTGGCAGTGCTTGGGCCGAGCCAGACCAACACGATCGTCGCTGTGACGGTGGTGTTCCTGCCGCGTTACGTGCGCCTCGTGCGGGCGTCGGCGCTGGCCGAACTCGGCAAGGACTACGTGACGAGTGCGCGGGTGATCGGCGTGTCGACGCTCTATCTGATGTTCGTCACTGTGTTACCGAACTGCCTGGCGCCGCTCATCGTGCAATCGGCCCTCGGTGTTTCGGAGGCCATTCTCGAGGCGGCGGCGCTGGGGTTTTTGGGCCTTGGCGCGCAACCGCCGACGCCTGAGTGGGGCACGATGCTGGCTGATGCGCGCGAGTTCATCCGTTCCAATCCGTGGATCGTCACGTTGCCGGGGCTGGCGATCCTGGTGACGGTGGTGTCGATCAATCTGGTGGGCGATGGGCTTCGGGATGCGCTCGACCCGAAGATGCAGAGGTCGTGACCGATGACAGAGCCGCTGCTTGAGATCAGAAACCTGACGGTGACGTTTGCGACGCGGGGCGGTGCGTTTCGCGCTGTCGATGGCGTTAACCTGACGGTCGCGCCAAACGAGGTGCTGGCGATCGTTGGGGAGTCGGGGTCGGGCAAATCTGTTGCCATGCTCGCCGTCATGGGGCTGCTGCCGTGGACGGCGACTGTTACCGCCGATGCGATGACATTCCTGGGGCGTGACCTGCGTTCGCTTAGCGCGCGTGAGCGGCGGGGGATCGTTGGCAAAGATATCGCGATGATTTTTCAGGAACCGATGTCTTCGCTCAACCCGTGCTTCACAGTCGGTTTCCAGATTGGCGAGGCGCTCAAAACCCACCTCGGGCTCGACAAGGCGGCGCGCGTTGCGCGGGCGACGGAATTGCTGGCGCAGGTCGGCATTACCGATCCGGAGCGACGGCTGCGTGCATTCCCACATCAACTGTCGGGCGGCATGAGCCAACGCGTGATGATTGCGATGGCGCTGGCGTGCCAGCCGAAGCTGCTGATTGCCGACGAGCCGTCAACGGCGCTCGACGTGACGATCCAGGCGCAGATTCTCGATCTGCTGACGGCGTTGAGGGCGCAGACCGGGATGGGGCTCGTGCTCATCACGCACGATATGGGGGTTGTGGCTGAGATGGCCGACCGGGTCAGCGTGCAGTACGCGGGACAGCAAGTGGAAGAGAACGGCGTGCTGGAGCTGTTCGACGATCCGCATCATCCCTACACTCACGCCCTGCTCGCCGCATTGCCGGAGCGGGCAACCGAGCGGCGGCTGCCGGCCATTGCCGGTGTCGTGCCGGGGCAGTTCGACCGGCCCGCAGGGTGCCTGTTTTCACCGCGCTGCCAGTTCGTACAGGACGCCTGCAGGGTTCGCGCACCTGGGCGCGCAGAGCCGCGACTGGGTGCGGCCCGCTGCGTCGCACCGTTGGTCAATGGCGTGCCGAGCGTTGGCCATGAGGTCGCCGTATGACCGTTGTGCTCGAAGGGCAGGGTCTGGCGCGCAGTTATGACGTGGCGCGTGGTGTTTTTGCCAAGCCTGGGGTGGTTGCTGCGCTGGCTGGGGTTTCGTTCCAGCTCGAGGCGGGAAAGACGCTGGCGGTGGTGGGCGAGTCGGGCTCGGGGAAGTCGACGCTGGCGCGATTGGTGACGTTGATCGAGCCGCCGACGGCTGGGACGCTGTTGATCGACGGCCGGGACGTTGCGTCTGCGAGCGATGCTGAAAAGCATGCGATGCGCCGGCGCATCCAGATGGTGTTTCAAAATCCCTATGGGTCGCTCAATCCGCGGCAGCGCATCGGGACGGCCCTGGAAGAGCCGCTGCGGGTGCATACGAGCCAGACTGCTGAAGAGCGCCGGGACGCCGCGCGCACGATGATGGCGCGTGTGGGGTTGCGGCCCGAGTTCTATGATCGATATCCGCACATGTTCTCCGGCGGGCAGCGCCAGCGTATTGCCATCGCTCGGGCGTTGATGCTGAAGCCACCTATCCTGGTGCTCGATGAACCGGTGTCGGCGCTGGACGTGTCGATCCGGGCGCAGGTTCTGAACCTCCTTGCCGAATTGCAGGAAGAGTTCGGCACGGCGTACTTGTTCATCAGTCATGACCTGTCGGTGGTCCGACACATCGCGGACCGCGTGATGGTGATGTATCTGGGACGCGCGACGGAAATCGGGAACCGCGATGCGGTGTTCGAGCGTCCACGGCACCCCTATACGCGCGCGTTGCTGTCTGCGACGCCCCGTGCCGATCCCACGCTCAAGGATAAAAAGGATCGCATCATCCTGCAGGGGGAATTGCCCTCGCCGTTCAACCCGCCAACAGGCTGTGCCTTCAATCCGCGTTGCCCCAATGTCGTCGATCGGTGCCGGAGCGAGCGGCCGGAGATGGTAGGCAACGCGACGCATGCCGTTGCATGCTGGCGTGCGTAGGCCGGGTTACAAGGTCACGTGATCAAGAGTACGTGCGGCCGCGGAAGAGAGGCGGATCTGGCCGGTTTCGGTGCCGAGCCAATTGCGCATGGGGCCAAGCTTCCCATAAGTCGCCGCCGTGCCAAGGACGCGTTGCAGCAGAGCCTCGACGAGGGCCTCTGAGGCTCGGGCAGTGCCGTCGTCGATCTTGAGGGCGAAGCCCAATCCCAATTGGGGAAAGGCGCCGCAGTAGACGGCCTCCGCGCCGGTCTTGATGAAAAGGCGGGTCGGAAACTGCGTCATGGCGAGGGTGTCGAGGCGGCCCGGGCCGGCGACGAGGTTCGGTTCGCTCATGCAGGCTGACGTGATGCGAGCGGCGTGGACCTTGCGTGACGGGGACAAGCCTTCGCCGGTGATAAGGCTGGCAAACCCTTGTGCGAGATTTACCAGGGGTAACGCCCAGTTTGGCGCCGAACAGCCGTCGATGCCGGCAGTCTGCGCCGAAACAGGAGCCTTGGTCATTTCGTGCAGGGCAAGCGCTGTGCGGATCTGATGGGGATGATCAAGGTTCAAGTAGCCGCTCAGAGGATCGCCGCAATGGACGCAGGTGGCGAGCATGCCGGAGTGTTTGCCGGAGCAGTTGTTTTCAAGGGCGGAGGGCTGCTTCCCGGCCTGACGCATGGCGAGAGTTGTCTCGTCATGCTTGGGGAAATGGGCGCCGCAGCCAAGGTGATCGACGCCGAATCCGGCGCGGGCGAGCATGCTGGCGGCAAGTGCCGAATGCACGGAGGTGCCGCTATGGGAGGCGCACGCAAGGGCTAATTCGCGATTGCCGAATTCGAAGCGGTCTGCCGCGCCTGTTTCGAGCAGTGGCAAAGCCTGGAATGCCTTGATTGCCGAGCGTGGGAAGATCGGGCGCGAAATGTCCCCGAGTGCGGCGACCGTTTCGCCGTTCGGGCGCACGATCGCCAGCGCGCCGGTGTGGGCGCTTTCGACGAGGCGTCCGCGTGTGAGTTCGATCAGGATTGGATTGGTCATTGGGTATCACTCGCTATGCTGCAAAAACTCAGGATCAAAAACCCATGGCAGCGCCATCGCTGCGCGGATCGGCAGCACCTTCGAAGATGCCTTCGGCGTGGCGCACAACGGCGCCAGCGTGGCCCATGGAGACCGAGAACTCCGGGAGGAGTTCGACATTATGGCCGGCCTTGGCAAGGCGCTTGATGACTTTGGGATCGAAGCGGGCTTCAAGTTTGAGAGACGTGGTTTCCTCTCCCCACATTTTGCCGAGCAACCAGCGGGGCCGGGTGATCGATTGCTGCAGCGGGACGCCGAGCATGGCGTAGCGCGAAAAAATTGCGGATTGGGTCTGCGGTTGTCCTTCACCGCCCATGGTACCGTAGACCATGAGGCGGCCATCGGCCAGACGGGCGAGCGCGGGGTTGAGTGTGTGAAACGGTTTGCGACCGGGCGCGAGTTGGCGAGGGCCTGGAGCATCGAGGAAAAAGCTGGCGCCGCGGTTCTGCCAGACGATGCCGGTTGTCGGCAGGACGCAGCCTGAGCCGTATTCGAAGTAGATCGATTGAATGAAGCTGACACCAATGCCGTTCCGGTCGATAACGCCGAGCCAGATGGTGTCACCTTTGTCGATCGGGGCGGGCCAAGGCATTGCCGTTGCCTTGTCGACGCGAGCTGCGGCGGCGTCCAGTTCTGCCTTCTGCAAGTAGTGGGTTGGATCTTCCGTCATCGATGCGGGGTCGCCGATGATGCGATCGCGAACCAGAAATGCCTGCTTGGTTGCCTCGATGATGGCGTGCAGATAGTGGAAATCGTCGGCGGCTTTGATCTGCATTCGATCGAACAGAGCCAGAATCATCAATGATGCGAGGCCCTGGGTCGGTGGCGGGAAATTGTAGAGCTGACCACACCGGACTTTGACGGTCAGTGGTGTTCGACGCAGAGCGGTATGTGCTGCGAGATCGGCGGCCGTCACGGGCGCACCGATTTTTGCGAGGTCGCTCGAAATGTCTTGTGCGATGGCTCCGGAGTAGAAGTCGGCTGTGCCGTGGGCGGCAAGGCGGTATAGCGTGTTGGCAAGTGCGGGCAGCTTCATCAGCTGGCCTTCGCGGGGCGCTTCTCCGTCGACAAGGAACTGTTCGACGAAGCCTGGAATGCTCTTCAGCTCGTCGCGCTTGACGGCGGTCAGGTCGGCTTGGCTCTTGGTGACGGCGAAACCATTCGCGGCATGCCAGGCGGCGTCTTCGACGAGGCGCGAAAGTGGCAATGTGCCGCCGAGTTCGTCGTTGAGTTTCAGTGCTTCGCCCCAGCCGGAAATGGTGCCCGCGACCGTGTTGGCGGCAAGCGGACCGCGCCAGGGAATGCTGGCGTGTCCGTTGCGGGCGTAGAGGTCCGGGGTTGCGGCGCCAGCGGCGGCACCGCAGGCATCGATGGCGATGACGTCGCGACCGGGTATGGCGATCAGCCAAAAGCCGTCGCCACCGATGGACGTCATATGCGGGTAGACGACCGGCAACGTTGCGGCCATGGCGACCGCGGCTTCGATGGCAGTGCCACCCTCACGCAGCACACGCAGCCCTGCCTCGCTGGCGAGGTGGTGCGGCGACGTGACCATTCCGCGACGAGACCGAGGCGTGTGGAGCATCGAAAATGGGTCCGTTGAGCGCTGACTTTGCGCCGGACTTTCGCATGGCAATCGCTTGTGCGCCATGCTCCAAAAATGCCGATTTCGACGCCGCAGCCAGACGTCAGATTTTACCCTGACGCCGTAAATTGCGGACCACGCCGACGGCTGCATTCCATTGATAAATCGAAACCTGCTCGCCGTAGCGCGATCGGGCCTGGGCCGCTATGGCGGCGCACGTCCGCGGCGTTTCGTTGGCGCTGCGATTGCAGGAATTTTGCAAGGCGGAAATTGGAATCTCGCGCTGCGGTGCCTGCTGGGCCAGTGTCACGTTTGGCACGAGTGCTAATCCGACGGCCACGAGTGTTGCGCGATACATTCTACTGCCCCAAGAGTTTGCGCTAATGTTGTGTGGTCGTTGCGTGCACGCTCAGGTCATGAAAGTCCATTCGGGCGCTAACGAAAGTGTTTCGCGATAACGATGCGTGTTCAGATCTTCGCCAGCACGGCTGTCACTTCCTTGGGCGCGCGAAAGTCTTCGGGGATGCCGCACAGTCCGATTTTCTGGAAGAAGCGACCCAGGGCCGGCGATGCCGTGATCACGGCGAACGGGATCGCTACGAGATAGCCGGCAGTGAGGGGCAGGCTCCACCACAGGACCGTCGGTGCGATCAACCAAAGCAGGCCGCAGACCACAATGCCGAATAAAGTCTGTGGCCACAGGTTCTGGACGGCGGTGCGCCAGGAAATGCCATAGGCGTCGCGGCTTTGCCCGCCCCAGGTGACCGACTTGCCAAAGGCAAGACCGATCATGAAGATCGTGGTGCGGATGGTCGAGATCGCGCCTTGAAGGAACGAGAAGACAAGTTCGAGCACGGCGCTTGCGATGAAGCGGAGCGGACCGCCGTATTGGGCCATGCCGCCCTTGGTCAGCACAACGTCGGCGAGCCCTGCGATTTTGGGCATCAGGTACATGCCGAAAAAGCCGATATACAGGAATTTCGCCAGGCCGGTTGGATAGTTTGCAATTCCTTGGGCCTGCCACGCGGCGATGGGCAGCAGGGCGATCATCAGAGTCCAGGCGGGCAAGCCGACGAACATCAGCACGGCCCAGACCAACTGGAAGCGGCTCATGGCATGCAAACCAGGCGTATCAAGCAGTTTGAGATACTGCATATTGCCTTGGCACCAACGGACATCGCGCAACGCGAAGTCGAGCATGGTGGGTGGGTTTTCTTCCCACGAGCCATTCTCGACCGGAAGCACGCGGACTTCATAGCCCGCGCGGCGCATGAAAGTCGCTTCGACCTGATCGTGGCTTAGAATATGGCCACCCAACGGGGGCTTGCCCGGAAGCACTGGCAATTCGCAACTGTCGCGGAACGGTTTGATGCGGACGACGGCGTTGTGGCCCCAGAACGGGCCGCAGTCGCCCACCCACCACGCCTGCCCCATGGTGTAGGCGCGCATGCCGTGGCGCATGCCGAATTGGAATGTGCGGGCGAAGGCCGATGATGACGGCATACCGACGACCAGGGATTGGAGGATGCCGAGCTTGGGGTATGCCTGCATCATGCGGACGAGCCTGACGATGGCGTCGCCGCTCATGACGCTGTCGGCGTCAAGGGGGAGCATGAGTTCGAAGTCGTTGCCCCAGCGGTCGCAGAAATCGCGGACATTGCCGGCCTTGTAGCCCTTGTTGTCGGTGCGGCGGCGGTAGGTGAGGCGAACGCCGTCGGGGTCGGTGGCTTTCCAATCGGCGAACGCCTTCTCCTCGATCGCGGCCACCGCGTCGTTGTTGGTGTCGGAGAGGACGAAATAGCTGAACGCCTTGCCTTCGCCGGTGGCGTCGACGCTGGCCTTGACGGTCTTCAGACGCAGGATGGCGCGCGCCGGATCTTCGTTTCGCACGGTCATGGAGATGGCGGTCTTGATGGTGAGCGCGGTGGGCACGTCACCGGCGGCGGCGAACGGGGCCACATCGCGCATCGCGTTCTTGTGGAAATGCAACAGCCACAAGCCGATCACGGCATTCCAGAAGCCGAGGACGGTCCAGGGGGTGCCGAGCGCGAAGCCGACGAAGAGGATCACGTCAACCAGCGTCCAGCCGCCGGAGCCGAGGACGATGGCCGCCAGCCAGAGCATGGCCAGGTAGGTCGCGACGTTGAGAACAAGGACGACCCGGCGGCGCTGGCTCAGCTCGTCGATCGATTGCAGGCCGGTTGGCGTCGTGAGTTGCAAGGGCTGGCGCGCGCCAGCGGGTGTCGCGGACTCGAAAGTTTCCGACATGGTGGTCGTCCGAATTTGATGTGGAGACAGGTGACTTCAGCTGTAGGCACCGAGCACCAATCGCGCTGAACCAAGAATGAATGTGCCGGCCGACGCTTCGCTGCGTCACCATGCCGTAGTCACGCGCCTGCCGGCGCGAGAAGATGATTTCTTGTTAATATGTATTGGTATCAATATCTTACATATTCTTTCAGACCTCACGCGCTGTGCGTGGGGAGGCGGCGAACGGTCGCTACCTCCCCACTTTGCATGCCCGCGGGTGTCGCTGATGGCCCCAGTGTTTGCGCTAATTGGCGGCGTTGAATTTCTTGAGGCTTTCCTTGAGCCCCGACATCGCGGTGGCAGGATCGACGCCATTCTTCTTGACGCCTTCGCCCCACTTGGCTTCGAGCGGCTCGGCGGCCTTGCGCCACAAGGCGAGTTGCTCAGGTGTGATCGTATAGAGTTCCGCTTCGGGATTTGCCTTCACCTTGGCGACGCCGGCGCGCTCGAATTCACCCCAAGGACCACCGACCTTGCCGGCAGCGTCGGTGTTGCAATTGGCATCGACGGCCTTCTTCTGGTTGTCACTCAGGCTTGCGTACTTGTCCTTGTTTATGACCCAGACGAACGTCGTCACGTAGAGCGGTGCGTCCATGTGATATTTGGTGACCTTGTCAGCGCCGAACAGCACCAGCGATCCCCAGGGGAATGCAACGGCGTCGGCTACGCCCTTTTCAAGGACGTCGCGCACTTCCGGTGCGGACGATTGGATGTTGGTGCCACCGAGCGATGTCACGAGATTGGCAAACGTGGCGTGTGGCGGGCGGATCTTCATGCCCTTGATGTCGTCGGGAACGAGGATCTTCTTGGTCCGTGAATGGAACGAGCTCGGGTCGTGGACGAAGGCGAGGCAATACTTCACGTCCTTCATCTCGGCGGCGGCGTACTTGCGATACCAGTCGTCGAGGGCCTCCGAGCCGCCCTTGGCATCCTTCATCAGGAACGGCAGTTCGCCGGCAGCAATAACGGGGAAGCGGCCGGGCTGATAGCCGGGGTTGACGTAAGTTACGTCGGCGATGCCGTCGCGGGCCATATCGTAGTGGTCGAACGCCTTGCCGAGTTGCTGGGCGGGGTAGACCTTGAAGGTTATTGAGCCGCCCGAGGCTTTGTTGACGGCAGCGCCCCAGTCCTCCATCGCCTTGTGCAAGGGATGCGACGCGGGCACCCAATGAGCGAGCTTGAGTTCCACCGGTTTGTCCTGCGCCAGAGCCGGCGCAAGTGCCATGCATGATAAAGTCGCCGCGGCGGCGGCCAATTTCGTCAGGTTCATACCTAGTCCTCCCAATCACAGCGGCTGTTGTTTCGGCCGCTGCGTGTTCACGTCCACACGCTAGCAGACGCACCAATGACGGCAAGAGTGCGTCCTGAACTCCCTTGCCGTCGAGCGTACCACATTTAGGCTATGTGCTCCGCAAGAGGCCAGCAGTTCGGCTCTCGCTGTGTTGCAATCCATGCGCGGGCATTCTCGCGCCTGAAAGACTGTGCCAGCGATTGTCCCACTCATGCGACGTAGGCCGCCGGAGTTCGTGGACATCCAAAAGCGTGCCGCAGGAGCGGACTCGCCTCACGGGCGCGCACGGGGATTAGTCGCGTCGCCGCAGCATCGGCGTTCATTAATCGCGTGCCGTGCCGGTGTCCGAACGGCGACGCAGGTCAACCCGGCGATCGGGACAGTTCCGCAATCGCATCGGCCAGATGGGGGTCCGTGATGTTCTTGGCGCCGGCGGCGACACGGATCTTGTGGGCACGGCCGAGCACCTCTGCATGCGTGAAGCCCACCGGCGGTTCGAACTTGTAGCTGGCGAGTTCGAAGATGTGGCCGAGGGGATCGCGGAAATAGAGGCTGTCCATAAAGCCGCGGTCGATCTCGCCGGATGAGGCGAAGCCGTGCGCCTTCAGGCGGGCTGCTGCCTGGGTATAGGTGGCGCGTGATACGTTGAACGCCAGATGGTGCAGGCTGCCGGCTTTGAGCGGTGTCGGGCGCGAGTCTTTGGCCCATGTTTCACTGGTGAAAACGGTGATCAGGCGGCCGTCGCCGGGATCGAAATAAAGATGATTTTGAGTTTCGTCATCGAGATTGGGCTGCTCGAAAACCAAGGGCATGCCGAGCACGCCCTGCCAAAAGTCGACGGAGGTCTGGCGGTCGGCGCCCATGAAGGTGATGTGATGGATGCCTTGAGTTTGGATTTTCGGGGTTTGGATTTTGGGTGGGGGCGGACTGGGCATCGAAAGCTCACTTGGTTGGCGGGGCGCCGCTCAATAGGTCTCGACGTGATAACGGCCGGTCGAACGCATGTCGGGTTTGAGGGCACTCCAGTCAAGTCCGATTTTGCGGCAGACGTCGGCGAGCGCTTCTTCCACGCCGGCCTCCATATCCTTCAATCCGCAAATGAAGATGTGGGTGTTCGGATCGGGTAGGAGCTTGGCCATCTGGGTCGCTTCCTTGCGGATGCGATCCTGCACGTACTCCTTGTCGGCGCCGGGAACGCGCGAAAAGACGAGATGTTTTTCGAGCAGGGCGTTCGGCACTTTCTGCAGGGGGCCGAAGTAGGGAAGTTCCTGGGGCGTGCGCGCGCCGAAGAACATGAGGGCCTTGCCCGGCGCATTCTCCATGGCGCGGCGGCGGCGTTCGGTGAAGGCGCGGAAGGGGGCCGAGCCGGTGCCGGTGCAGATCATGATGATATTGGCTTGCGCATCGTTGGGCATCAGGAAGGTGGCGCCGAAGGGGCCTGTCACCTCCACCTTGTCGCCAACTTTGAGGTCGCACATGTAGTTGGAGCCGATGCCGTCGGCGACGCGCTTGATGGTCAGGGAGATGTTGTTGGCGTTGCGCTTCTCGCCATCGCGGGCGGAGGCGACGGAATAGAGGCGGATATCGTGCTTGCGGCTGTCAGCGCGCGTTCCCGGGGGAATGATGCCGAGCGACTGGCCTTCGAGGACGGGAAAAGATTGGTCGCCGAAGCCGAGGACGATATGGCGGATATCGCTCTCGGTGGTTGCGGCCGTGATGCGGAAGTTGCCCTGAACGGTCGCGATAGCAGGCTTGTCGCGGCGAAAGAGATGGATGGCCGGCTTGGCGGCGGATGCAGGCGGGATTACTTTGCCGCCGACCCCGGCGTGCGCGCTGGCCAGCAGTTTTTCGACTTCGTCGTCACCGGCGTCGGCGGTGGCAGTCGCGTCGGCACCGAGTTCGGCTTGCGATGGAAGCTCGTTCCATCCCAGTTGTTCGGTGATCGAATAGGCGCGCGCGGTCGCGACGACGCGCCAATTGTCGATGGAGCCTGTGGGGCAAGGGGCGATGCAATCGAGGCAGAAATTGCATTTCTCGGCGTCGACGACGTAGTTCGTGTCGTCGTGCGTCACCGCGCCGACGGGGCATGTGGCCTCGCACGTGTTGCAGCGAATGCAGATCTCAGGGTCGATGAGGTGCTGCTTTTTGAGGGTGGTGGTGGTCATTGCATCGTTCGCGCATTTTTGAGTGACAAAAGGAACGGTTTGTCGGGGTGCAGTTGGATTGGCGGCTGGGATATCCACAAACTACGACAATGGCACCAGACTACAGTCACGTTCGATTGTATCGCGTAGCTTGCAGTTGAGCGCTAAGCTAAAATCCCGGGATGGACCAAGACATCGTCGATCAAGATATTCTCTTTGGTGAGCTTCGATATCGATACGCCAATCGCCCTATCCACCGGGTACCAAGTCATTCGTGACAATTAGGCCACATGGCGGTCATTGGCCGTGAAGCCAAAAGTCAGTAATCCTATGTTCGCGACGATCGTCTTGATGGATTTAAACCAATCCATTTGCGCTGCTTCGTAACGTTGGGGTAGGCGCCCTTTGCGCCGTAACCCAACTTACGCCCACGCGCTGCTTCCTCAAGCCCGATGAATCTTCACGTACTCGAAGTCGCCGCCTTTGTTGTCGATGCCGACTTTGGGGGCTGAGAGCCAGCCGGCGTATTTGCCACGTTCCCAGCAGGGCTGCATCAGCGAGGCGATGTAGTCGCCGTCGCTCTTGGAGGGCAGCCACTGGTCGCGGTTCTTGATCCATTCGGTTTCGGAAAGGACTTTGCCGTCATGTGAGACCTTGACGTCCTTGAACTCGCCGATGTGGCGATGGAAGGCGACGGATGGCAACGTGATGGCGAACTTGATGCCGGCCTTTTCGATGACCTTGTTCCAGCGATTGACGCCGCCCTGGCAATCCTTCGAGTAGTCGTCGCGCAGACGCATGTTGATGGCGGTGAGAGCCGGCTCTTCGACCGACTTGATCTGCCCGTCGATCAGCTTGAGCACCGGGTACGTCGCGCTCGTCAGCAGGTGATCGTCCTCGATCTTGGTTTCCATGAAGCGGCCCTTGAGGCCACCGTTGTAGAAGTTGGCGGCGTTGGTCGAAATTTCTGAGCCGAACAGGTCGAGCGACAACGAGTAATGCAGGTTGGCCTTCTTCTGAATGGTCGGCAGGTCGATGACGCCCAAGGCGCGAACGCGATTGATGTCGTAGGGGTCTTCGATGCCGGCGGCTTTCATGGCCGCGCAGGTGCGCTCAATGGTGCGGCTGACGCCGGTTTCGCCAACGAACATGTGGTGGGCTTCTTCGGTCAGCATGAAGCGGCAGGTGCGCGACATGGGGTCGAAGCCGGACTGGGCGAGGCTTTCCAACTGCATTTTGCCGTCACGGTCAGTGAAGAACGTGAACATGAAGAACGACAGCCAATCGGGCGTTTCTTCGTTGAAGGCGCCGAGCATGCGCGGCTTGTCCTGGTCTCCTGAGCGGCGCTGCAACAGGCCGTCCGCTTCCTCGCGGCCGTCCTTGCCGAAGTATTTGTGCAGCAGATAGACCATGGCCCAGAGGTGACGGCCTTCCTCGACGTTGACCTGGAACAGGTTGCGCATGTCGTAAAGCGACGGCGCGGTTTTACCGAGGAAGCGCTGCTGCTCGACGGAGGCGGGTTCGGTGTCGCCCTGGATGACGACGAGGCGGCGCAAGCTGGCGCGATATTCGCCGGGGACTTCCTGCCAGGCCTTTTCGCCTTTGTGGGCACCGAAATTGACGAGGCGATTTTCATCTTGCGGCGCCAGGAGAATGCCCCAGCGGTATTCTGGCATTTTCACGTAGTCGAACTTCGCCCAGCCTTTCGGGTCGATCGAGATGGCGGTGCGGAGGTAGACGTCAGACGTCTGGAAGCCGTCAGGCCCCATGGTCATCCACCAGTCGATATAGCCGGGGTGCCATTGCTCGAGCGCTTTGAGAACGCGGTCGTCGCCTGCGAGATTGATGTTGTTTGGGATCTTCGTCGTGTAGTCGACGGCGCCTGCGGGGGTGGGGGAGGTGGTCATAGCTGGGCTCCATTGCGCGTGGAAAGGTCGAAGCGATAACGGATGCGACATTCTGCAGATTTGCTGCGCGTGTAGAAGGCGGGTTCAGTTCCGTTTTCACTAAAACAGTTTTGTCTGAGACTGGCGATGTACCGGCGTATGGCCCTGTAGATTTGGGTTCGGTTAGCGCCATTTCAGCGCACAGCCGACCATTGCGAGAACGACGCCGATGGCTGTTGGGTTACGGCACGAAAGACGCCTAATCCAACCTACAGGTCAAATTATTTACACTCTCTTTTTATCAAACTCGGCTTTTACGCCGGAGCCGTAGCGTTTGAGGGCTCCGTCGGCGCCGACGGCGTTGGGGCGTTGGAAGATCCAGTTCTGCCAGGCGGTGAGGCGGCCGAAAATCTTGGTCTCCATGGTCTCGGGACCGGCGAAACGGAGATTGGCTTCCAGGCCGGTGAGGCCGTCGGCTGAGAAGCTGGCGCGTTCCTCGAGGAAGATGCGGACTTCGTCGTCCCAGTCGATTTCGTCGAAGGCGGAGGTGACAAGTCCGAGGTCTTCGCAGGCGGCAGCGTCGAGCGATTTGCCGGTTTGTTTTTCCGCGGCGCCGACGCTTTCGGGTTCGCCGAGAAAGCGGGTCTGCAGGCGCGTGATGCCATTGCTCATTGGGTAGGCACCGAAATTCTGTGCCGACAGAAGCATTGTCGCGGGGCCGCGATTATCGCCCTTGCGGCTGCCTTGGAACATGAAGGAGCGATCGCAGGCGAAGACGATTTCCGCGAGTGTTCCAGCAAAACAGGAGCCGGGTTCGATGGTGGCGACGAGCGAGCGGGAGGTGACATCGATGCGCTTCAAAACGCGCTTCCAGTAGTTGCGGATTTCGGTCGCGAGCCAATCTTCAGCGTGGTTGGCGAGAAAGGCGTCGTGGGCCAGGACGCGGCCGGGGTCGCCCTCGGACTTGAAGACGAGCGTGCCGACTTCGAGTTCGTTGAGGCGCAGTTCGAGGATTGCGTCGTCGAGTTCGCGGGCGAGGCGCAACGACCAGAACTGTGCGGCCTGACTGTGCATCGTCGCGATATCATCGGGTGGATTGGCGTCGGGGCCGAGGATCGTGATGGTGGCGCGGCGGCCGGGTCGGTCGATGGCGACGCGGACGGTGCTGTAGGTGATCGTGTCGGCGGCGATGGCGCGGGGGATCGGGGTGAGGGCGATACCCTTGGCGCCGGGGGCTTTTTTGATCGAAGCGGCGAGTTCGGTCGCAAGCGCTGCGACTTCGGCATCGAATTTCGAGTTGGTGGCGACGCGATCAACCAAGCGCCATTTGACGGCGCGTGCGCCTTTCACGCCTTCTTCGACGGTGCAGAAGGCGTCGGCGAGGTCGCGGCGTACTTTGCGCTTGTCGGTGACGCGGGTGAGGCCGCCAGTGCCGGGCAGAACGGCAAGAAGCGGGATTTCAGGCAGCGAGACCGTCGAGTTGCCGTCGTCGGCGAGGATGATCCTGTCGCAGGCAAGTGCCAATTCGTAGCCGCCGCCGGCGGCCGTTCCGCGGACGGCGCAGATGAACTTCTGGCCGGAGTTTTCGGAGCTATCCTCGATGCTGTTGCGGGTCTCGTTCGTGAACTTGCAGAAGTTCACCTTGTGGGCATGCGTGGAGACAGCGAGCATGCGAATATTCGCACCAGCGCAGAACACCTTGTCCTTGCCGGACTTCATGACGACGACGCGCACCTCGGGGTGCTCGAAGCGTAGGCGCTGGAGGACGTCGGCCAATTCGATGTCGACGCCCAGGTCGTAGGAATTCAGTTTGAGCTGGTAGCCGCTGAAAAGGGTCGCGTTCTCGTCGACATCCATAATCAGTTCGGCGCGGTCGCCGTCGGTCACCAATTTCCAATGGTGGTAGCGCGATGGATCGGTTTGGAAGTCGATGCGCTTTGCAGCGGCGGCCTCGGCCATTGGCAAATCTCCCGGATTGGACCCGGGCTGCACGTCACGTGGAACGCGGTGCCGGGCTTTGTGGCGGATCATGCGACAGGGTGCGGCATCGATCTGCAATTTGATGCATATCAATGCCGGGTTCGGCTGTCAATTTGCATTATAATGCATTTTAGCGCAGTTTGTAGCGCTGAATCTTGCCTGTTGCGGTCTTGGGCAGGGAGTCGGTGACGTCGATCCAGCGTGGGTATTTCCAAGGACCGGCTTTCGTTTTGACGTGTTCCTTAAGGGACGCGACCAGTGCTTCGTCGGACGTGTGGCCCGGTTTGAGGACGATGACGGCGCGGGGTTTAATCAGGCCGTCGCTGTCTTCCTTCGGCACGACTGCCGCTTCAAGAATGGCTGGGTGGGAGATCAAAGCGCTTTCGACCTCGAACGGCGAGACCCAGATGCCGGAGACCTTGAACATGTCGTCGGTGCGGCCCTGATAGGTGTAGTTGCCGGCGGCGTCGCGAATGTACTTGTCGCCCGATCGGGTCCAGCCCCCTTCGAAGGTGGTGCGGCTTTTGCTGCGCTGGTTCCAGTAGCCATCGGCGGCGGTGGGGCCGAAGACGAGCAGTTCGCCGACTTCGCCGTCGGGGACGTCGGAGCCTTGCTCATCAACCAGACGCACCTTGTAGCCGGGGACGGGTTTGCCGCTGGTGCCGTAATTCACATCGCCGGGTCGGTTGGAGATGAAGATGTGCAGCATCTCGGTGGAGCCGATGCCGTCGAGGATGTCGACGCCGAATTTCTCGGTCCATGCTTTGCCCACTTCTGCTGGCAATGCCTCGCCGGCCGAGATGCACTGGCGCAGTTTCGACGACCCGCTGCTGGGTCCGCCGGCGGGATAGTTCAGCATGGCGGCGTAGAGAGTAGGAACACCGCAAAAGATTGTCGGCTGATACTGCTTCAAGGTGCGGAAAACACTTTCTGGCGTCGGGCGTTCGGGGAGCAGGATGGTCGTCGCGCCCACCGAGAGTGGAAAGCTCATCGCATTGCCGAGGCCATAGGCGAAGAAGATCTTGGCGGCAGAGAAAATCACATCGTCCTCGCGAATTCCGAGGACGCCTTGGCCGTAAAGTTTCGCGGTGTCCATGAGGCTGGTGTGGACATGGCGGGTGCCCTTCGGCATGCCAGTGGAGCCGGAGGAATAGAGCCAGAAAGCGGTCTCGTCGGAATGGGTCGCGGCGGTTTCGGCGTCGGGGGACTGATGGGACAGCTCATCGCGGAAATTCAAGGCGAAGGTCGGGACGTCGCCGCCGGTGACAAAGATGTGCTTGAGGAACGGGAGGTTGCCGAGGACGGGCTTGATGGTGTCAATCAGCGGCGCGGAGACGATCAAGGCCTGGGCGCGGCTGTCTTCGAGGATGTAGGCGTACTGCTCCGTGGTCAGAAGTGTGTTGAGGGCAACCGGCACCACACCGGCTTTGATGGCGCCCCAGAAGGCGGGCGGATAATCGACCGTGTCGAGTAAAAGCAGGGCTATGCGCTGCTCTCGGGCAATACCGTAGGTGCGCATCAGGTTGGCGACGCGGTTGGTGCGTTCGGCAAGCGTCGCATAGGTGAGTGTTTCGCCGGGGTCGATAAATGCCGCCTTGGCGCCGCGCCCGGCTGAGCCGTGGGTGTCGATCATCTCGGTCGTTGCATTGTAGAGGCGCGGCGTGGCCATGACAGTTCCCGAAGGTGGTGTTTGACGGCGGTTCGGCTGACACGCATGTCAGCCGGTCGCTCGGTCTGGCGCGAGCGGTCGGTTGTCGTCAAGCGCGAAGCATGGTGCGCTGCGGGGTACGGCGATAGCCGCTGGCTGGCGGATTTATCAGTTGGTGGGCGTGGCTCCGTTGGT
>JANYHP010000266.1 GCA_025359005.1 Hyphomicrobiaceae bacterium
CACAACGTTGCGGCCACGGCGATGAACAGGATCTCGATCAGGTCGTGTCGCGCGTTGGACGCGCGCGGATCGGGCAGGACCGCAAAAATCTCGGCGTAGCGCTGCATGAGGACCTCCCATCACAAGGATCCCTCTTAAGAATCCATGATTCGCCTCAACGCAAATCATTCCATAAGATTCCAAATGCGATTCCCCTGCCTTGCGGGGGAGGGACAGGGTGGGGGGGATGCCGGAGGAAGAGGGATAGGCGGTGCGCCCCGAAGGCGCGGAGTGTCAGTGGAGGAAGGTTCCACCCAGAGAGTTGTCGATTGATCTGGTAACTGACGAGCGGGGTGGTTGGGCAACTGGCTCTGCCGAAGCCTCGTGACAAAGGCCGCCTCGGGCGGTTGAGCGATCCAGCGGGCCGTAACTTGCGTGAAGCCTGAGCAGGCCTCGAAACATTTTGTCGCGGACGCCGACCCGGCTGCTTATCGGGGAAGGCCGCATGGGATGGGGAAGCAATCGAAAGATGCACTCGTTCTGGTCCGCCGGGGTAATGGGCACGGCACGTTGGAAAGACACTGCGGGTAATCGGGGGAGGCCCGTTTCGGTCGGTGGTGACACCAACATCGCGCAGGCGATGGGCCGCACGGGAGTTGGAGAGGGTCATAGTACCGTCGAGGCCGGGTAATATCGGTGGAGGGAAGGACCCTCACTTCTGGTGCGCTTTCGAAGCGGTCGAGGACTGGGATATTGGCGATGAGCCTGACAAACCCGAGAAAATCCGGACGCTGCAGAGGAAGCTTTACATCAAGGCGAAGACGGAGCGGGAGTTCCGTTCCTATCAGCTCTCCGACAAGGTCTGGCGCGAAGACATTCTCGCCCACGCCTACGCGCTCGCTCGTGAGAACGACGGCGCGCCGGGTGTGGAGGGGGTGACGTTCGACCGGATCGAGGCGGCGGGATTGACTGACTGGCTTCCCGGCTTGCGCGAGGAATTGCGGCACAAGACCTATCGATCACAACCGGTGCGGCGGGTTCTCATCCCGAAGCGTCGTGCCCCGCACGCCTCCGGCATGACCGGCGGCGAGCGGCCACTCGGCATCCCGACCATTCGGGACCGGGTGGTGCAGACCACCGTCAAGATCGTGATCGAGCCGATCATCGAAGCGGACCTGGAACCCAATACCTACGGCTATCGGCCCAACCGGTCGGCGGCCGCGCGGCACACGTCCACAGCCTGCTCTGGGCCGGCCACACGGATGTGGTCGATGCTGATTTGTCCAAGTACTTCGACACGGTTCCGCACAACGAACTCATACAATGCGTTGCGCGGCGCATCGTGGATCGGACGATCTTGAGCCTCATCAAGATGTGGCTGAAGGCACCGGCGGAGGAACGCGACAGGAACGCGATAGGGACGGGACGCGGCGGATGACGGGCGGGCAGAACAGCACGCATGGCACGCCTCAGGGCGGCGTCATCTCGCCGTTGCTCGCCAACCTGTACATCCACCGCTTCCTGAAGTTCTGGCGCATGCAGGAGAAGACGCAGGCCTATCGTGCCCACATCGTCTCCTACGCCGACGACTTGGTTACCCTCAGCTGCGGTCACGCGGGCGAGGCGCTGGCGTGGACGCGCGGTGTGATGACCAGACTTGGCCTCACCATCAACGAGGCAAAGACCTCGGTGAAGGATGCCCGCAAGGCGCGGTTCGACATCCTTGGCTTCACGTTCGGCCCGCTTTGGCGGCGGCGCGATGGCAAGCGGTATCTGGGCTACAGTCCATCGAAGAAAAGCGTGGGACGGATCAAGCACAAGATCGGCGACTTGCTGGTGCCAGGCAATCAGGGCTCGTGGGACGACGTGCGCGACCGGCTAAACCGCTTGCTGCGGGGTTGGTCGGGCTACTTCAGCCACGGAACCCTGAGCCTAGAGCATTTTCCACCAAAGTGGACACCGGTTTGGTGCAGAAAATGCGACAAACAAAGGGCTAGAGCGCGTGTCCTCGATCCAAACCAAGTGGAAAGCGCTCTAGTACCCACAATCACAATTCCCTAAGACGCATGACGAACGAGGATGACCGGCGGGCGGAAGCGCGACGCCGATCGATTTAGCTCATCGGACAAGCCGCGCGACGCCCCCGCCGGTAATCCTCGTTCGCCCGAAGGGTCGCGCCCCACGACGGTCCGCGGCGTCGCGCACCTCGTCCGTAGCTCAGCTACGGCCTTCGGCGCGCTCCTGGCGGGCCCGCTCGCGGGATCGCGATCAGGCGTCATAGAGAATTGTGATTGTGGGTACTAGCCGTCGAACACTG
>JANYHP010000267.1 GCA_025359005.1 Hyphomicrobiaceae bacterium
GCACGATTGCCGCCGCCATCAAAAGCCGGAAAATGTTATGACCGTGGAACTGAAGGCAGCGGTTGCGCAGGGGGGATGCGCAACCGCCGCAGGGTCCGTTACGGGGGGACGTAACGGCAACGGCTCTGGGGGAAGAGCCTACGCATGAGATGGCGTTGCCTCGGATAAATTCAAGGCTCGGCCCGCACCGTTGAGTGCGCTTCCATGCATGCGCGATATGCATTCGCGAATGAGCCATCCACGATGGAGACGCAGCATCGACCGAATGCGATCCATAGCGGATTGCCGTCGGGCGTGCTTTGCTTTGCCTCAAGTCAGCCGTTTTCACCGGAGGCGCTGCGATGCGTCAACCACGTCTCGATCCGGTCCCCATGACCCATTGGCACCCTGCAACATGAGCACCGCCACCAGCCCCGTTGCCCGGCCGACAGCCCTGCTGATCGACCCCATTCTCCCCACGCTTGTCCGCTTGGCCGTGCCCAACATGCTGGCGATGGTCGCCTCCGCCCTCGTGGCAGTGGCGGAGACGATCTACGTCGGCCGCCTCGGAACCGAGCCGCTGGCTGGGCTCGCCCTTGTTTTTCCGTTGGTCATGTTGATGGGCATGTTGTCGGCTGGCGCCATGGGCGGTGGCGTGTCCTCGGCCATTGCCCGGTCGCTCGGCGCTGGCGACGAGGCGCGCGCATCAACATTGGCCTTGCACGCCCTCGTCATCGGTTGCGGTGCCGGACTGGCGTCGATGCTGCTGCTGCTTGCCTTCGGCCCTTTCATCTACGCCACATTGGGTGGCCGTGGCGAACCGCTCGCGCAGGCCGTGCTTTATTCCAATACCGTCTTCACCGGCGCCATGGGCATCTGGCTGACGAACACGCTCGCCTCCATCGTGCGCGGCGGCGGTAACATGCGCGTGCCCTCGGTCACGTTGCTGCTAGCCGCGCTGGCACAGGTTGTTCTCGGCGGCGGCCTAAGCCTCGGGATCGGTCCTTTTCCGCGCCTCGGCATGACAGGGATCGCGCTCGGACTTGTCATCACTCAAACCGCCGCCGCACTCTTTCTTTTGGGTTATCTCATGAGCGGTCGCGGGCGCGTCCACCTGACATTCACCAACCCAACCCTCTCACGCGGCATGTTTTTCGATATCCTGCGCGTCGGCGGCCTTGCCTGCCTTTCACCCTTGCAGTCGGTGTTGACGGTTCTGATCCTCACGCGACTGGTCGCCGATTTCGGGGTCGAGGCCCTCGCTGGATATGGCATCGGCGCGCGCCTGGAATTCCTGCTGATCCCGATCGCATTCGGCGTCGGCGTCGCCTGCGTGCCGATGGTCGGCATGGCGATCGGCGCCAGAGACGTCGCCCGCGCCCGTGCCGTCGCGTGGTCCGGCGGCCTGATGGCTGCATGTCTCGTCGGATCGGTCGGGCTCGCCGTCGCCATCTTTCCAGCGGCCTGGGCGCGCCTCTTCACCGCCGATCCCAGCGTGATCGACGCCGCCCGTAGCTATTTCGCCTGGGTCGGCCCCTGTTATGGCTTGTTCGGTCTCGGGCTCTGCCTGTATTTTGCTTCGCAAGGTGCCGGCAAAGTCTTCTGGCCGGTGATTGCCGGCACACTGCGGCTTGTCGTGGTGATCGCCGGTGGCGCTTGGCTGGCCGCCATCCAGGCGCCAGTGTGGGCGGTCTTCGCGCTGATCGCCGTCGGCATGGCGACCTACGGGCTCGCCACCGCCGCCGCCATCTACTTCGTACCCTGGGGGCAAAACCAACACCTGAGTGTCGATCAGACCTCGTGAGTGTCGCCATTGGTCCCATGCCCGAAATCAGCGAAAGACGTCTCCAATTGACCGATCACATCGTCCTCCCCGACCCCGACGATCCTCGCCTGTCGCAAACCGTGGCGGGCATCGATCAGACCGGCGCGCCCATCGAAACCACCGTCGTGACGGAGCGGGCGCTCACGCTCTTTTTGAACGCGCGCGAAATCGTCACGCTGATGACCATCGGCGATCACCCCGACTTGCTCGCAATCGGCTATCTGCTCAACCAGAACATGCTGCTGGCAGACGACGAAATCACCGCCGTCGACTACGACGACGACATCGCTACCATCGTTGTCCGCACACGCCGCCAGACCAATTACGAGGAAAAGCTCAAAAAGAAAGTGCAGACATCAGGCTGTGCTCAAGGCACCGTGTTTGGCGATCTTATGGAGGCCTTCGACGGCATAAAACTCAGTTCAACCGCGCGCCTCAAGACATCCTGGCTCTACGCACTAACGAAAGAAATCAACACAGCACCCAGCCTTTACCTCAGGGCCGGCGCTATCCACGGCTGCGTACTGGCGCGCGGCGATAAAATCCTGCTCTACATGGAAGACGTCGGCCGTCACAACGCCGTCGATAAGATTGCCGGCTACATGTTTCTCAACAAGATCGATCCGTCGGATACCATTTTCTATACTACCGGCCGCCTGACCTCCGAGATGGTGATCAAGACCGTGAAGATGCACATCCCAATTCTCGTCTCACGCTCCGGCTTCACCGCCTGGGGCGTCGATCTCGCGCGCAAGGCCGGCCTGACCCTGATCGGCCGTGCCCGCGGCAAGCGCTTCGTGGCCCTCGCTGGATTTGAACGGGTCGAATTCGACGCCGACCCCACCGTCGGCGCCGATGAGGATCGGCGCTACCGGCGCAAAGGGCATCGGGGCGGCGGCGATCAGGACTGATTTCTGCCGCCACGCGCAACATCACCTTCGCCACCAGTTCGGGCTTTTCAAGCGACCCACGCCGTGTAACATCTGCAGCAACGACAAAAACGAGGCCGCACCAATGACGGTCCACCAAAGGCAACACCAGAGGAGCACCATGATCTTCAATTCGTTCACACGCCGCGCAGCGATTGCCACCAGTGCCATGTCAGCCGTGCTGATGTTTGGCGCCCCCGCACGCGCGCAGGACACCATCAAAATCGCCTATATCGATCCGCTTTCGGGCCCAGGCGCCACTGTCGGCGAAGTCGGCCTCAAGCACTTCCAGTATCTGGCCGACGAACTGAATACCAAGGGCGGCGCCGGCGGCAAAAAATTTGAAATCATCGGTTACGACAACAAGACCAACCCGCAGGAAAGCCTCGTTCAGGCGCAGAAAGCGGTCGATGCCGGTGCGCGCATCATCACACAGGGCAACGGCTCGTCGGTTGCCGCCGCGCTGACCGACTGGGTATCCAAGTACAACGAACGCAATCCCGGCAAGGAAGTGCTCTATCTCAACTACGCCGCCGTCGATCCGGTGCTGACCAATGAAAAATGCAGCTACTGGCACTTCCGTTGGGACGCCAGTGCTGACATCAAGATGGAAGCCCTCACCAACTACATGAAACCGCGCGCCGGCATCAAGAAAGTTTACCTGATCAATCAGGACTATTCGTTCGGCCAATCGGTTCGCAAGTACGCCACGGAAATGCTGAAGGCCAAACGCCCGGACATCCAGATCGTGGGTGACGAGCTGCATCCGCTGCTCAAGGTGACGGACTTCTCACCCTACATCGCCAAGATCAAGGCCTCCGGCGCCGATACCGTCATCACCGGCAACTGGAGCCAGGACTTCGCGCTGCTGCTGAAGGCAGCCGCCGACGCCGGCCTGAACGTCGAATGGTACACCTATTACGCCGGTGGTACCGGCGGCCCAACCGCGATCAAGCAAACCAACCTCAACCACAAGGTCTACGCGATCGTCGAAGGCTTCCCCAACGCCGACCACGCGGCTTCG
>JANYHP010000270.1 GCA_025359005.1 Hyphomicrobiaceae bacterium
GGCTTCCTCGGTGCCGAGAACAAGGCGATCCCGATCTCCGAAGCCGAAGCCATGACGATGCTCAATCGCGTCAAAGAAGGCGTTGAGAATCCCAAGCCCGCGATCCTGTTCGAGATTGGCGAGCAGGTCCGCGTAGCCGAAGGGCCGTTCGAGAGCCTCACCGGAACCGTCGAGGATATCGACGAGGAGCGCTCGCGCCTCAAGGTGGCCGTTTCCATCTTTGGCCGCCCGACGCCGGTGGAACTCGAATTCGGACAGGTGCAGAAGCTGACGCCCTGAGCCTTGCCAACCGCTACCCGGGCCGCACGCGGACGGTCCGGTCCTTGCGCATGCCAGATGCTCGCCGATATCGCGACCGGGGAGCACAGACCAGCGGGAGGGCACGCCGCCCGTGTACCGCTAACCCAGGGCTGGATACCCCGTGCGGGGCATTCCGCTCATCGAACCCCAGGGGAGACCTATGGCGAAAAAGGTAGAAGGCTATATCAACCTGCAGGTGCCGGCCGGCCAAGCGAATCCATCGCCGCCGATCGGTCCCGCGCTCGGCCAGCGCGGCGTCAATATCATGGAATTCTGCAAGGCGTTCAACGCCAAGTCGAAAGACCTTGAACAGGGCGCGCCGATTCCGGTGAAGATCACGGTCTATTCCGACCGCTCGTTCACCTTCGAAATGCGCCTGCCACCGGCGGCGTATCTGCTCAAGAAGGCCGCCAAGATCAAGGAAGGCTCCAAGACGCCGGGTCGCGAAAGTGCCGGTACGATCACCATGAGCGCGATCCGCGACGTGGCAAAACTGAAGATGAAAGACCTCAACACGACCGATCTCGACGCCGCAACCAAGACCATGGCTGGGTCTGCGCGCTCGATGGGTCTGCAGGTCGTGGAGGGCTGAGAGCGATGGCAACCAATCTTTCCAAAGAGCAGATCCAGGCGATCCGCAGTGCCGGTGGCAAGCGGATGGCGAAGGTCTATGAGGGCGTCGACCGGACCAAGTCCTACGCGATCGAGGACGCGGTCAAGTTGTTGCTGGCGCGGCCGAAGGCCAAGTTCAACGAGACAATCGAACTGTCGTTGAACCTCGGCGTCGATCCCAAGCATGCCGACCAGATGGTGCGCGGCGTCTGCAATCTGCCGAACGGCACCGGCCGCACGCTGAAGGTCGCGGTGTTCGCGCGCGGGGCCAAGGCTGAAGAAGCCAAGGCTGCCGGCGCCGATATCGTCGGTGCCGAGGATCTGGTAAATCGTCCAGAAGGGCACCATCGACTTCGACCGCTGCATCGCGACGCCGGACATGATGGGCCTCGTCGGCCGTCTCGGCAAGGTGCTGGGCCCGCGCGGCCTGATGCCGAACCCGCGTGTCGGCACCGTCACCATGGACGTCGCCGGCGCCGTCAAGGGTGCCAAGGGCGGCGCGGTGGAATTCCGCGTCGAGAAGGCGGGCATCGTGCACGCTGGCGTCGGCAAGGCGAGTTTCACTGAGAAGGCACTGGTGGAGAACATCCGCGCCCTCGTCGACGCAGTGATCAAGTCGAAGCCGGCTGGCGCGAAGGGCAACTACCTCAAGAAGGTATCGCTGTCCTCGACCATGGGCCCCGGACTCAAAATCGAATCCGCCTCCGTTACCGGCGGCGTCGTCGTCTGACGGCGGATTGAAATACCGGGCCGGCAGCTTGCGCTGCGTGCCCGGGATACCGGCTGCAGGCGGTTCGCCGCCCGCATCCAAGCCTGTCCGAGATTGCTGGTGGTGGCCACGTCCTTCGGGACCCAACCGCTTTAATCCCAAAGTCCGGGGCCAGCATGAGACGGTAGAGACGAATAAGGCGCCGGGCGACCGGCACGCGGTTCGACACTCTTGGGTCTGCATCGGGTTCTCGCAGAGATGCGATGGGCGCGGGTGGGACGACAGGTTCCTGTAGCGCTCTCTTGGCGCGCGCATAGCGGAGTGCTCCACGCATTCCAGCCGGCTCTCGGGCACGAGATCCGGAATGCGCAAACCGGAGAGCAAGTGCAACCCCGCGGGGGAAACCCTGCGTAATCGGAGTGTAGCCGAGTGGATAGAGCTGGAAAAAAAGAGCTCATCGACACGCTTCGTGTCTCGCTGGAAGGCACAGGCACGATCGTGGTGGCCCACTACGCCGGGATGACAGTCGCTCAGATGAACGATTTCCGTGGCCGCGTCAAAGCGGCAGGCGGGTCGGTCAAGGTGACCAAGAACCGGCTGGCGAAGCTTTCGCTGAAGGATACGAACGCCGCTGGCATCATCGACCTGTTCAAGGGGCCGACACTCGTCGCCTACTCGCAGGACCCGGTGGCGGCAGCCAGTGCCGCCGTCAAGTACTCCAAGGTCAACGACAAGCTCGTGATCCTTGGCGGAACGATGGGCACGACCGTTCTCGATCCCCAGGCGGTCAAAGCTCTCGCCGAATTGCCTTCGCTTGATGAACTGCGCGCGAGACTGGCCGGGCTGCTCAATGCCCCCGCCACCAAGATCGCCCGCATCCTCATGGAGCCGGGCGCTCAACTCGCGCGTGTCGTGCAGGCGAAAGCCGCCAAGACCGACGCGGCTTGAGGGGCCAAGACCGAGCGATCCAATTTCAATCGTCAAATTCGAACCCAGGACAAAAACTCATGTCAGACCTTGCCAAGATCGTCGACGACCTGTCGAAACTCACCGTTCTGCAGGCCGCTGAACTCGCCAAGATGCTCGAAGAAAAGTGGGGCGTCTCCGCTGCTGCCGCCGTCGCCGTTGCAGGCCCCGCAGCCGCTGCCGGCCCGGCTGCCGAAGTCCAGACCGAGTTCGCCGTCATCCTCAAGAGCGGTGGCGACAAGAAGATCAACGTGATCAAGGAAGTCCGCGCCATCACCGGTCTCGGCCTCAAGGAAGCCAAGGACCTCGTGGAAGCGGGCGGCAAGACGGTCAAGGAAGGCATCTCGAAAGACGACGCCGCCAAGATCAAGAAGCAGCTCGAAGACCAGGGCGCAACTGTCGAAGTCAAGTAAGCAGCGCCTTCGCACTTGTCCGTCGGCCCTTGCGGCCGGCGGACGGGATGGCCATATAGGGACCTTGGCTCATCCTTTAAATCCCGACCCGTGTGGTCGGATCGACGGTTCTCCGGAAGGCCCGCACGCGATGAAAGTCGCGGATCGGGCCTTGCGGTGAGCCGTTTCAGGCGTCTGGCAGTCTGATCGCCCGACGCATCGAACGGATATCGAAGCCTGCGGCCTGCGCCGCCGCCGGCGAGACTTTTCGGTGTGTGCACACTCTCTTTTCCGAGTGGGCACACCCCGGGGCGCAACGCGAGGTCCGCGGGCGTGAGCTGCGGGCACGGACACGCACCTGGCACGTGCGAACTACGAGGACCGACATGGGATCTCTCAAGGCTCAGACCTTCAACGGACGCAACCGCATCCGCAA
>JANYHP010000318.1 GCA_025359005.1 Hyphomicrobiaceae bacterium
CCCTGGACCGGCACTGTAGGAGAGGTCAGTCCGACCAGTCGGCTGCGGCGCTTTTTCACCCGGCCGCGATGACCGCGCGCCGCGCCATCACGCCGATCAGATGGGCACGATAGTCGGATGCTGCGTGCATGTCGGACGCCAGCATGCCCGCGTCGACTTTGACGGTGGCGATGGCGCCGGCCGAAAACGACTTGGCGAGTTCCGCTTCCATCGCGGGCACCCGGAACACGCCGTCCGAACCGGCACCAGTGACAGCCACGCGCACGCCGGCTGCTGTTTCGGCAACCGCCACGCCGACAAGGGCATAGCGGGACGCCGGATTGGCGAATTTTGCGTAGGCGAAGCGCTTGGCGGCCGGGAAGGTGATCGACGTGAGGATTTCGTTTTCTTCCAGCGCGGTCGAGAACAGGCCCTTGAAGAATTGCTCGGCAGTCAGCGTGCGCTTGGTTGTTTTGAAGGTCGCGCCAAGAGCCAGAGCTGCGGCCGGATAGTCGGCGGCAGGGTCATTGTTGGCGAGGCTGCCCCCGATTGTGCCGCGATGGCGCACCTGCGGATCGCCGATGCCTTCGGCGAGCGCCGCAAGGCCGGGTAATGCGGTTTTCACATCGGCGGACTGGGCCACCGAGGCATGCGTCGACATGGCGCCGATGGTGAGGCCCTCAGACGAGCGCGTGATGGTGCGGAGGCCGTCGATGGCGCTGAGATCGACCAGGGTGTCGGGTCTTGCAAGGCGTTGCTTCATGGTGGGGATCAAGGTCTGCCCGCCGGCCAGCAGCTTGGCGCCGGGCAAGCCCTTGAGCGCCAGATCGGCCTCATCGACCGAGTGGGGACGGCGATAGTCGAAATTGTACATGGGTTTTTCTCCTCTATCGCTCTCTTATTCCGCGGCCTGCTTGCGTGGGCTCGATTGTGCAGCGCGCCAGACGGCTTGTGGGGTGGCCGGCATGGCGATGTTTTCGTGGCCCAACGCATCCGTGATGGCGTTGATCAACGCTGGCGGCGCGGCAATTGCACCCGCCTCGCCGCAGCCCTTGATGCCGAGCGGGTTTGACGGGCACGGCGTCGTCGTCATGCCGACGTTGAACGACGGCAGGTCGTCGGCGCGCGGCATGCAGTAGTCCATGAACGACGCCGTCACCAACTGGCCACTCTCGTTGTAGGACGCGCCTTCTAGCAGCGCCTGACCAATGCCCTGAGCGATGCCGCCGTGCACCTGCCCCTCGACGATCATCGGGTTCATGAGTGTGCCGAAGTCGTCGACGGCGGTCCACTTGGCGATCGTTGTCACGCCGGTCTGCGGATCGATTTCCACTTCGGCGATGTGTACGCCGGCCGGGAACGTGAAGTTCTTCGGATCGTAGAAGGCGCCTTCCTTCAGGCCCGGCTCAATCTCGGAGCTGTCGAACTTGTGCGCCACGTAGGCCTGCAAGGCCACTTCGCCGAACGCCATTTTCTTGTTGGTGCCACGAGCGGAGAAGCTGCCGTCTTCGAAATCGACCTGATCGACGGGCACTTCCATACAGGCGGCGGCCACTGTTGTGGCCTTCTTGATGACGCGGTCCACAGCGATCGAGATGGCGCTCATGCCGACTGCGCCGGAACGGGAGCCGTAGGTGCCCATGCCCATCTGCACCTTGTCAGTGTCGCCGTGCACGATGGAGACCTGCTCCATGGGAATGCCGAGCTTGTGGGAGACGAGCTGTGCGAATGTCGTCTCGTGCCCCTGGCCGTGGCTATGCGAGCCGGTGAGCACTTCTACGGTGCCGACTGGGTTGACGCGGACTTCTGCTGATTCCCAAAGTCCTACGCCGGCGCCGAGCGAGCCCACCGCCTTCGAGGGCGCGATGCCGCAGGCTTCGATATAGGCGGAGAAGCCGATGCCGCGCAGCTTGCCAGCCTTGGCGCTGGCGTCGCGCCGTTTGGGGAAGTTCGCGTAGTCGGACATGTCCAGCGCCTTTTTCATGGAGGCGGGATAGTCGCCTACGTCATAGGCCATGATCACCGGCGTCTGGTGCGGGAACGTGGTAATGAAGTTCTGCATGCGGAACTCGGCCGGGTCCTTCTTGAGCTGGCGCGCTGCCACTTCCATCAGTCGCTCGATGACGAAGGTCGCCTCGGGTCGGCCGGCGCCGCGATAGGCGTCGACCGGTGCTGTGTGCGTGTAAACGCCGTCCACCT
>JANYHP010000322.1 GCA_025359005.1 Hyphomicrobiaceae bacterium
CGCGCCCGATGATGCCGACATTGGCCGCGCCACCGAGGTGCGGGGTGTCGGTGACAGCCTCGCGCGCACGTTGCAGAAAATCTATCGGGACCGCAGCATCGCCATCGATGTCGACTGCCCGGTCGATCTGCGCTTCCGCGGCGAAAAGCAGGATCTCGAGGAAATGCTCGGCAACCTGATGGACAACGCCTGCAAATGGGCGGCCGGCCGGGTTCGTCTGTCGGCGATACCTCTGCCGCCCGAAGGCGATTTGCGCCAGCTCGAGATACTCGTCGAGGATGACGGTCCGGGCCTGTCCGAAGACCAGATAACAGCGCCCATTCAGCGCGGCCGCCGCCTCGACGAGACTAAGCCCGGGTCCGGCCTCGGGCACTCCATCGTTGCTGAATTGGCACAGGCCAACGGCGGCAGCTTTGATCTTGCAGCGTCCGACTACGGTGGCCTTCGGTGCCGACTGGTTCTCCCCGCGATCTGAACGTGCTTTCTGACGGTTGTGTCACCTCTCGGCCGTAGAAGCGCCCGAATCGGGCCTGATAGCACCTCCAATTCAGATTGATCGGGGTAGAGGGATCCATGCGCATCGTCACGTCAGCCGCGGCAATTGCCATGGCCATGGGGCTCGCCGCCTGCAGCAGTGGGCCAGACGGACGCGTCTCAAAGGCCGACGTCGGCACGGGAACCGGCGTCCTGGCCGGCGCGGTCATCGGCAGCCAGTTCGGCAAGGGTGACGGCAAAATCGTCGGCGCCGTGCTTGGCGCCTTCGCCGGTGGCGTCATCGGCAACGATATCGGCCGCAAGCTCGACCAACGCGACCGTTTACTCGCCCAGCAGGCCGAATTCGAAGCCCTCGAGCGCGGTCCGTCCGGTCAGCCGCGCCGTTGGTCAAACCCCGACAACGGGCGCTACGGCGACATTGTCCCCGAGCCGCCCTACCAGCGGTCAGGTCGCGATTGCCGCGATTACGCCCACACCGTCTATATGGAAGGCCGGCCGCAGACCTTGCGCGGCACCGCCTGTCGCAATCGCGACGGAACGTGGTCTGCCATCTGATCCTGCGACGCTGCGGCGCGCCCAAGGCCGGGGCGGCTCGCTTGCCTTCGTCGCTTTTGGCACCTATGTCCCCCTCAGTATGCGAGGCGGGCGATGCTCCTGTGGCTGATTTTTGCAGTGATGACAGCGGCGGCGCTTGCCGTAGTGCTGCGTCCCGTATTCGATCCAGCGACCCAAGACCGAGCGCTCATGGCGGCGCCCGACGTGGTTGTCTATAAAGAGCAACTCGTCGACCTTGATCGGCAGTTGGCGCAAGGCAGCTTGACCGTTGCCGAACACACCGCACTTTATGCTGAAGTCGCACGCCGTATACTCCGTGCCGATAGGCCTGCAGACACCGCGGCAGCCGCGCCCGCCACCTCTTCCCTTCTGACATGGCCGACAAGCGTCGTGGCGTCGGCCGTGGCCGCAGTCCTGCCCGTGGCGGCATTAGTGATGTACCTCGCCCTTGGCGCGCCGTTTGTGCCCGCCCATCCAGCCGTTGTGCAGGGCGGAGCCCTTGCCACCGCATCCGCCGGCGAACTGATCGCGAAAGTCGAAGCACGACTTGCAACCAACCCCAATGATGGCCGTGGCTGGGACGTGATCGCGCCCATATATTTCAAGCTCGGCCGATTTGCCGATGCAGCTGACGCCTATGACCGCGCACTGCGAATGCTTGGGGAGACGCAGGATCGACTTGCCGGATTTGCCGAGGCCAGCGTGCAGGCCAACGACGGCATCGTCACTGAGGGCGCTCGTCTGGCATACGAAAAGCTCGCGATCCTCGCGCCCGGCCGCAGCGAACCGCGCTTCTGGCTTGCGCTCGCCAAGGAACAAGACGGCAAGTCCGAAGCCGCCGCCGTCGACTACCGCGCTTTGCTCGCAGACGAGCCGGCGGATGCGGCCTGGCGCAGGGTGATTGAGCAGCGTCTGGCGGCCGTCACCGCGTCCAAATCGCCAACCGCGCGCGACCCGACCACCGCCGACGTCGAAGCTGCCGCGTCCATGAGTGACGCCGATCGTCGCGTTATGATCGAGCGCATGGTCGAGGGCCTTGCCGTGCGGCTCAAGTCAAACGGCAAGGATGCTGATGGCTGGGGTCGTCTCATTGGCGCCTATCTCACGCTCGGTGATCCCGCTCGTGCGCGCAGTGCTCTGGTTGAAGCGCGTGCCGCCCTGGCTGGTGATACTGCCGCAGCATCGGTGTTTGATGCCCTCGCCCGCCGGTTGGAGGCCAAACCATGACCCGCAAGCAAAGTCGTGCAACACTCATTGGCGGCGCCATCGCAGGACTATCCGTGGCGCTCCTCCTTGTGCTTTTCGCGCTCCGTTCTGGGGTCGACTATTTCTACACCCCTACCCGCGTGGTGAAGCACGAGGTTGGCCCTGGCATCAATTTCCGCCTCGGCGGCCTTGTCGCCGCTGGCAGCGTGAAGCGCGGCCAGGGCACGACCGTATCTTTCGACGTTACCGACACCGCCGCGACCGTGCCTGTCGTCTATGACGGCATTCTCCCCGAGTTGTTCCGCGAGGGTCAGGGGATTATCACCGTCGGCAAGCTCGAGGCCGACGGACGCTTCCGCGCGACCACCGTCCTCGCCAAGCACGATGAGAACTACATGCCGCCCGAGGTTGCCAAGGCGCTCAAGGAACAGGGCGTTTGGCAGGGCAATACCAAGCCGGGTGTCAAACAGTGATCATCGAGATCGGACACTTCGCGCTTGTTCTCGCTCTCATGCTTGCCGCAACGCAATTGATCGTGCCAGCACTCGGCGCCCACCGGCGGGATGCCGGATTGATGGCGGTCGCGCCGCCGGCTGCGGTGACGCAGTTCGTGGCTATTGGGGTCGCGTTCGGCGTGTTGACGTACGCCTACGTCACATCCGACTTTTCCGTCGAGAACGTGTGGGCCAACTCACATTCGGCCAAGCCGCTCATCTACAAGATTTCCGGCGTCTGGGGCAACCACGAGGGCTCTATGCTGCTCTGGGTGTTGATCCTGGCGCTGTTCGGTGCCGCCGTCGGTGTCTTTGGCAGTGGCCTGCCGCTGAGCTTCCGTGCCCGTGTCTTGTCCGTACAGGCCGCCCTCAGCGTGGCCTTCCTGCTCTTCATTTTGCTCACGTCAAATCCATTTATGCGCCTTGTCCCGCCCGCCCCCGAGGGCCAAGGTCTCAATCCGATCCTGCAGGACCCTGCGCTGGCCTTCCATCCGCCCTTCCTCTACGCGGGTTACGTCGGCTTCTCGATGGCCTTTTCGTTCGCCGTCGCTGCGCTGTGGGAGGGGCGGATCGACGCCGCCTGGGCGCGCTGGGTTCGGCCCTGGACATTGTTCGCTTGGGCCGCACTGACGGTCGGCATCGCGATGGGGTCGTGGTGGGCCTATTACACCCTCGGCTGGGGAGGCTGGTGGTTCTGGGACCCGGTCGAGAACGCGTCGTTCATGCCCTGGCTCGCCGGTACCGCACTGCTGCATTCAGCCGTTGTCATGGAGAAGCGCGAGGCGCTCAAGATCTGGACGCTGCTGCTCGCCATCCTCACCTTTTCCTTGTCGTTGATGGGAACGTTCCTCGTCCGCTCCGGCGTCCTCACATCGGTGCACGCCTTTGCCGTCGATCCGCGCCGAGGCATCGCCATCCTCGCCATTCTGGGCGTCTTTATCGGCGGTTCGCTCGCACTCTACGCGTGGCGCGCCGGTGACCTCAAGGCCGGCGGCCTTTTCCAGCCCATCAGCCGCGAAGGCGCGCTCGTCCTCAATAACGTCCTGCTCACGACGGCGGCTGCCACGGTCCTCATCGGCACGCTTTATCCGCTCGGGTTGGAGGCGCTGAATGGCGCCAAGATCTCCGTCGGCGCTCCCTACTTTGATCGCACCTTCGTGCCCCTGATGATCCCGCTGCTGGTCGCGATGCCGGTCGGTGCGCTTCTGTCATGGAAGCGTGGGGATCTGCGCGCTGCCCTCCAACGCCTCGTGGCCGCTGCCATCGCCGCACTCGTGTTCGGTGCGCTCGCCGTTGCTCTCGTCCGTCGCGGACCGTGGTTGGCTCCGTTGGCTCTGATGCTCGGCGGTTGGGTCGTCTTCGGGGCACTCACTGAATGGGGGGCGCGCATCAAGGCTTTCAGCAGCTCCTTCGACGAATCGGCCCGGCGCGCTCGCAATCTGCCGCGCTCGGCGCATGGGGCCATGCTCGCCCATGTCGGCGTCGGCCTCGTCGTCATTGGCATCACCGGTGCCACCGCCTGGAACAGCGAAACCGTCAGTACCATCACGCCCGGCGAGACTGTATCCATCGCCGGCTACGGCCTCACTTTCCGTGGCGCCGCACCACGGCGTGGACCCAATTATCAGGAGACCGTCGGGCGCTTCGACGTCACGCGCGGGCTCCGCCCGGTCACCACGCTGGAGCCGACCAAACGCATCTTCACCGCGCCCCGCCAGGCAACCACCCAGGCTGCCATCTACAACGCCCTTGCTGGCGATCTCTACGTCGTGCTCGGCGACGCGCTCGATGGCGGCGGCTACGTTGTGCGGGCCTATTTCCATCCGCTGGTGCGATTGATCTGGATCGGCGCGCTGGTGATGGGGCTTGGCGGACTGCTCTCCATGTCCGATCGGCGCCTCCGTGTTGGCGCTGCGCGTCGTGCCCGGACCGGCGCCGACGCGCCACTGCCCGCGGAGTAGCCGATGCGCATTGAGTTTGCCTTCCTCCGCGCCGCCCTTATGGCCATGACGCTGTCAACGGCTGCACTTGCCGTGGAACCCGGCGAGCGTTTGGCCGATCCGCTACTTGAAGCCCGCGCCCGCGCCGTCTCCGCCGAACTCCGCTGCCTCGTCTGCCAGAACCAGTCGATCGACGACAGCAACGCCCCCTTGGCGCGCGATTTGCGCGTGCTCGTGCGCGAGCGGCTCGCCTCTGGCAGCAGTGATGCCGACGTCGTCAGTTTTGTCGTTGATCGCTATGGCGAGTTCGTCCTGCTCCGGCCGCGGTTCGGTTGGCATACGGCACTGCTGTGGCTCGGGCCTGCCAGTCTGCTGGCATTTGTGATGCTGATGCTCTGGAAGCGCCAGCGCGCCTATTCGGCCAGCCTGGCCTCCGACCCGTCCGTCCAGCCGCTGACAGAGGACGAGCAGAAACGTCTGGCCCGCGCCCTCGCCAAAGACGTTGCCGACATTTGATACCAACGGTCAGTACTGTCTGGGAACCTGTGCGTGCCGATGAAGAGAAGCCCCGTGGATTGGGCGGTTCAGTCAGCTTCGAAGGTGTCGGGGAAACTCGGTTTAACGGAACACGCAACCACACGGGGCCCTGTGTCGATGCCATCCATTTTCCAGCAGATCTTGAAGCAGATCCCGCACCGCCGGTCTCGATCGATAGTGGAAAGGCACCGTCGCGATAATTGGGTGCAACGGATCTACGGTGAGACACTGCGTGAAATGGGAGAGCCGGATGGGCCACGCCCTATGAGCGAAGCCGAGTTCCGATCCACTCTCGATCCTGTAGCGATCGTGAGGAGCAGGGCCACCGCTGGCGGTCCCCAACCGAGCGAAATGAAGCGGATGATCGACGGCTCCGACCGGACGCTGGGTGCCCAACAGCAATGGATCGCTGAACATCGCCGTAAGATTGACACCGCGATTGCAAATCTGGACGCGGACTTTCAGAAGATCCTGACAAAGCGCAACTGGGACGACGCCGTTCCATTGGCGAGCGGGCAATGCAAGCAGCCCACGCTTCTTGCCCGGGATGATGCTGTGGACGGCATCGATTGCTGGGTCGATCCAAGAGCCGGCTGTTCGGACAGCGACGCGACGCCCCTGCTGCCGAGGGGCAGACTGTGGCTCGCTGCAGCGTGACGCGCAGCCAGCCGAGAGTGTGTTGTAGTCGTCTATGCGGGGGCGGGGCTGCTGCACTTGTTTTTGTGGAGAGCACGGTTGCCCGTATCGTCGCGCGGCGGCATGCTGCGTCCACTAAACTGCACAGTCATCCCGCGAGACCCATCCGCATGACCTGGTCCATCATCGCCCGTGATACCGACACCGGCCGCGTCGGCATCATCGTAGCGACCAAGTTTTTCGCCGTCGGCGCCATGGTGCCGCACATCAAGACGGGCGTGGGTGCCGTCGCGTCGCAGGCCTTCATCAATCCCTACTACGGCCCGCGTGGTCTCTCGTTCCTGTCCGCGGGCGCCAGCGCCGAGGACTGCGTCAAGCTGCTGGTCGCCGCCGACGAAGGCCGCGACAACCGCCAGGTGCACGCTATGGACCGGGAGGGCCGCGGCCACGCCTACACCGGCGCCGCATGCATCGACTGGTGCGGCCACACCGTGCGCGAGGGCTATTCCGTCGCCGGCAACATGCTGGCTGGCGAAGCCGTCGTCGGCGACACCGCCGATGAATTCGCCAAGCAAAGCGCGTTGCCGTTCGCCCGCCGCCTGGTTGCCGCCATGCTGGCGGGAGAAGCCGCTGGCGGCGACAAGCGTGGCAGGCAGTCCGCCGCCCTGCTCATCCATGATGGCGAGGACTACCCGCTGCTCGATCTCCGCGTCGACGATCACCCCGATCCGCTGGCCGAACTGGCCCGCCTCGAGATCGTTGCGCGCGAGCGATGGGTGCACTTCCGCCGCCTGATGCCGCGCGCAGCCGAACCCGCCGGTCTGCTCGACCGCACCGGCCTCGACGAATTCATCACGGCATCGGTAGCGGAAGGGTATGAGTAGCGTCCTCCACAGCATTCCGGCTGAGTGTTTGTGGCTGTATTCGTGCGACTTGGCGGCTTGTGAGCGCCGTACCCCTCACAAAAAGGGCTGCACTTAACTTGCCGTGGGAGCGCAAGTGAATGCCTCGCACAGGGGGCTCTGATCCACCGATCCACTCAGCACCGCACGGTCGATACGGGCGTCATGATCGCCCCGGCTCCGTACGGTGGAACAACAATGCGCGAACACTTAGTGGATTGCCATTACAGGTTGCAAATGAGGTTGATTTCGAGGCCGCCAACACGTGCGGTGTCTTCGCCATTGAGACACGGAATACCCACAGTCAAAATTTCTGATTAATGCTGCCGCTGGCGGCGCGTGCCGCAAGCCAAAATTTCGTTTGTGCGGCGGAATCGGCTTGGCTACGCTTGCTCCAAACGGGCCAGCCTGTCGTGGCGGGTTCAAAAAATGCGGGGAGAAATCACAATGTCGACGACAACCAAGCGCCGCTTTTTGGCGGGAAGCGCTGCACTCAGCGCCGGACTTGTGGCGCCGACGGTGCTTCGGGCGCAGGCGACGGCGGTGCGCTGGGGCGAATCGCTGGCCACATCGCATCCGCAGGTGCAGATGGCCGAGCGCATCGCCAAAGAGGTGCGTGAAAAGTCGGGCGGGCGCATCGACATCCAGGTTTTCCCCAACAGCCAGCTCGGCACCGGCAAGGATATGATCGAGGCGGTCTCGGCCGGCGCGCTGCAGATGACGACGGATGGCGCTGGCCAACTCGGCGCGTTCCTGCCGCAGGTGTCGGTGATTGAGGCGCCCTATCTTTGGCGCGATGCGGCGCATATGGCCAAGGCCGCATCGACGCCGCTTTTTGCCAAGATGAACGGTGATCTCGCAGCCAAGCGCGGCATGCGCATGCTCAACATCACCTATTACGGCAAGCGCCACCTCACGTCGGGATCAAAGGCGATCAAGTCGCCGGCCGACATGGTGGGCTTCAAACTGCGGGTGCCGCCGGTGGACGTGTTCCGTGCCATGGCGGAAGCCTGGGGCGCCCGCGCGACGCCGATCGCATTTGCCGAACTCTATCTGGCGCTGAGCCAGGGGGCCGTCGACGGTCAGGAAAATCCGCTGCCGACGATCCAGAGCGGCAAGTTCTTCGAGGTGCAGAAATTCCTCGTGTTGACCGAACACATCATTACGCCCCGCATGATCATCGTCAACGATGCGTTCTGGAAGGGGCTGCCCGAGGCCGATCGAACCCTTCTCGAAGCGGCCTTCGCGGCGGGTACAAAGTGGCAGGATGCGGAACTGTTGAGCCAGGAAGCATCGCTTGTCGAAACACTCAAGAAGGGTGGCATGACGGTCGTCCAGCCTGATCTCGCCGAATGGCGTAAGCCGGTGCTCGAACAGGTGCCCAAGAAGTTCGAAGATAAGTGGGGCGCCGGCACGTTCGACAGCCTGTTGGCCATTTGATGCCGCGCCTGCTGACGCTGAGCGCCCGCCTGGATCGGCTGTTGCACGCTGTCGCCGCGGCGCTGGTGGTGGCGTTGCTGGCGACAGTCACGGCCGGCATCGTCAGCCGCGCGGCCAATCATCCGCTGAGCTTCACAGATGAGCTATCCGGCTATCTGATGGTCTGGCTCGCATGCTTCGGCTGGATGATCGCAACCCGCCGCAACGCCCATATCCGCATCCGCTTCTTTCTCGACCTGTTGCCGGCGCGGCTGCATCGAACACTGGAGGTCCTGATCCAGGCATCATGCGCGCTGCTCGGCGTGGTCGTTGCGTGGAACAGCGTCCATCTCATCATCACAAATTCCGACGTGGAGGCCACGACACTGCCATTCGCGGCGGCATGGCTGTATGTGCCGCTGCTGCCGGCGGGCTTTCTGACGGGCGCGCAGGCAATCGCCGATATGGTGGCGCTGCTAGCGTCAAAAACACTTGAGCGGGCGCCATGATCGGCTTGATGCTCAAAGTGTCCGGTGCGTGGTTCGCAGCTATTCTCGCCGGTATGCCGCTTTACGTGTCGATGGGGCTGGCGGCGCTAGCCGTGCTGTGGCTTGGCGGCCTGCCAGTCACGATCCTGCCGCAGAAGATGGCGGGGTCGATGAATTCCTTCCCCATAATCGCCGCGCCGTTGTTCATTTTGATGGGCAACATTCTCGCCGCCGCGCGCGTCACCGACCGCATCGTGACGTTCGCCAGCGCGGCAATTGGCTGGGTGCGCGGGGGCTACGCGCATGCGAGCATCCTGACGAGTATGATCTTTGCCGGCATGGTGGGCTCGGCGGTGGCGGACGCAGCGGGTTCCGGCGCCATCGAAGTCCGCGCGATGACCAAGGCCGGCTACCGACCGGAAACGGCGGCGTCGATCACGGCGGCAGCGGCGACGATCGGCCCGATTATTCCGCCGTCACTGCCGATGGTCATCTACGGCATCACGGCGGACGTCTCCATCGGCAAGCTGTTCATGGCGGGTATCATCCCCGGCCTGCTGATGGGGGGCGCACTGATGACCATGGTGATGGTCGTCGCCAAGCGCGAAGGCATGACGGCTAAACCGTTTGTCGGCTGGCGCGCGCTCGGCCGCGCGTTTCTTGATTGCTTCTTCGCGATCATGACGCCCGTGGTCATCCTCGGTGGCATGTTCAGCGGCTACTTCACGCCGACCGAGGCCGCAGCCGTCGCATGCCTTTATGCGCTGCTGCTGGGCTTCGTCGTCTACCGGACGCTGGAGGTTTCACAACTCGGACCGATCCTGGTGGAAACCGCCGAGACCACGGGGCTTGTCACCGTGCTGGTGATGGCGGCGAGCGCGCTCGGCTGGTGCCTGTCGATTTCGCGCCTGCCGCAGACGCTTGCGCCGATGATCGTACAGACGATTTCGAGCCCGGTGATGTTCCTGCTGATGGCGAATGTGCTGATGCTGGTGGTCGGCTGCTTCATGGAAGCGTTGGCGGCGATGCTGATCCTGATCCCGATCCTGGTGCCGGCGGCGATCGGCTATGGCATCGATCCCGTGCAGTTCGGCGTGGTGATGGTGCTTAACCTAATCCTCGGCACGATCCATCCGCCGATCGGGGTGGTGCTGTTCGTCGTCACGCGGATCGCCGGCGTCTCGTTCGAAACGATGTCGCGGGCGATCCTGCCGTGGCTGGTGCCGCTGCTGGTGGTGCTGCTGGCGATCTCCATCTGGCCGCCACTGACCTTGTGGCTGCCGCATGTGCTGACGGGGAACTGACGAAGGATGCGACGCATGAAATACACAAAGCGCGATGCCAAGGCACATTCACGCGCGTCGATGCGCGGGATCTGGGCGGCGGCGCTGATGCCGTTCGATGCGGCGGGGCGCATGGACGAAGACGCGTTCGCGGCCAACATGCGGCACTGGATCGATGATCTGTCGATCGATGGCTTTTTCATCTCGGGCAAGCAGGGCGAGTTCTTCTCGATGTCGCTGGCCGAGCGCAAGCGCTCGTTCGAGATGGCGGTGTCGGTTGCGCGCGGCCGTGCGCAGACGATCATGTCGTGCTCGGACCAGAACATGGATGTGGTGATCGAGCTTGCCAAGCATGCGCAGTCGGTCGGCGCGGACTACATCGTGGTGCATGCGCCGATTTTGCATTTCCACAAGGCGCAGGACGAGACACTGCTCAACTATTACACGCACATCGCAGGCCAAGTGGATATCGGCATCGCACTTTGGAGCCATCCCGACAGCGGCTATCTGATGAGCCCGGAGTTGTGCGCGCGGCTGGCCGAAATTGAAAACGTCGTGGCGATCAAGTATTCGGTGCCGCGGGAGATGTACGCGAAACTGACACGGCTCGCGGGCGACAAGATCCTTGTCTCGACGGCGTCGGAGGAGGAATGGCTCGACAACATCATCGAACTCGGCTGGCAGCTTTATCTCTGCTCGTCGCCGCCTTATTTGCTCCAGACCAAGCATGATCAACGGATGCGGGAGTACACCGATCTCGCCTTCAAAGGCGAGCACGCGGCGGCGCGGAAAGTGAGCGCCAGCCTGGAGCCAGTACGCCACGCGCTGAAGTCGACGCGACCGCTTGAAAAACCGCACGCCCATCAAAAGTATTGGCAGACCTTGCTCGGCCAGCATGGCGGGCACGTGCGGCGCCCTCTTTTGGAATTGACGGACGCCGAAAAAGCCGCCACCGCCAAGGCATTCGAGGCCTGCGGCCTCAATACACATCCGCCTGGTAGCGCGCGGCGGACTTGAGCGCCGCGATATAGGCCTTGGCGGCCGTGCCATCGCGTTGCCCGTGGCTTGAGATGATGTCGGCGAGCGCGGTTTCGACATCTTTCGCCATGCGCTTGGCGTCGCCGCAGATGTAAAAATGCGCGCCCGCCTCAAGCCAACCGAATAGCTCGGCGCCGGCTTCGCGCATGCGATCCTGTACGTAGACCTTGACCTTGCCGTCGCGCGACCACGCGGTCGACAGTGTGGTGAGCGTGCCCGATGCTTGGAGTGCGGTCAGTTCGTCGGCGTAGAGGAAATCTGTTGCCTCCCGCTGATGGCCGAAAAACAGCCAGCATGGACCCGGCGATTGTGTTGCGGCGCGCTCTTCCAGGAAGGCCCGGAAGGGGGCCACGCCGGTCCCTGGCCCGACCATGATGATCGGCGTTGCCGGATCGGCCGGAAGCGCAAAGCCGTGCGCCTTTTGGACGTAAACCTGCAACGGCGCGCCGACTGTGATCCGATCGTCAAACCAGGTGGAGGCAACGCCGAGACGCGTGCGGCCGGCCGCCTCGTAACGAACGGCGTCGATTGTGAGGCTGACGACGCCGGGGCGCGCCTTGGGCGATGAGGAAATCGAATAAAGCCGTGGTTGCAGTGGTTCCAACGCTTCTATGAAGGCTTCCGGGTCAGGCCGGATGCCCGCAAATTTCTGCAAGGTGGCGAGCACGTCCAGGCTTGCGGCATCGCCGTCCGGGTCCTGGCCTTTGGCAAGCGCCTGCGCCTTCTTCCGGCGCTCGCCGCCGACAAGGTAAGAGATGAACTGGAACAGCATGTCCGGCGCGGTGCCGAGCGCCATGTCCTCGATGAGCGTGCTGCGCAGTGATTTGCCGGCGATGGGGAAGTCGGGCGGATAGCCGAGCGTCGCAATGATGGCGTCGGCCAGTGCCGGCTCGTTGCGCGGCACGACACCGAGGCTGTCGCCCGCCACGTAGTCAATGCCGCTCTCGCTGATATCGATGTCGATGTGGTTGGTGATTTTCTCGGAGCCTGCCCCGTTGAGGCGGCGGCGGCCGAGGAATTTCGCGGGCACGGGGGCCTCGCGCGAATAGCCCGGCAGCGTGTTGCCGCTCACAGCCAGTGGCGCTGCCGCCTTGGCGGCCTGCGTTTCCGGATCGAGCACCCCGCCGCCCATCTCCTCGACCAGCGTCTTGAGCATGCGGGCCGTCGCCTTGCCGCCGGGCACGCACAGATTGAGACGCGGTTCGCCCTGCTGTGAAATGGCGTTGGCGTAGTCTTCGCAATTATAGCCGCATTGCCCGCAGTCCTGCTGCGCCATGGCCGCCATCATGCGTCGCCGAAGCGGACGGCTGCTGGCCATCGCCATGCGGGCCTCGATCTCGATCGTCGCATCATGCCAGGGGGCTGCGCCGTCGTCGCCATCGCCAAACGGGTTGGCTGGTGGCGCTGCAACGCTTGCTGCGGCAGCAGCCGGGCGGTCGAGCGCAAAAGCCGACGTGAAGAACCGGTTGAGGAGCGCGCGCTGATGGGTGTCGAACGGCGCGCTCTCGGGCACCACGGAGACGACGCGTTGGGGCAGGGTGTGGATGCTCATGGCGCGAGCCTCGCCGGGAGCAGCGCTCGCAGATAAGCGGCATCGTGGCGGCGGGAGAAGGCGCCGAACGTCTCCTCGGGGCCGGTGCGGTTGGCGAGATAGCCGGCAACGAGCGCTTCGACCGTCGCGGGGCAGTCCTCAATCTTGACGTTTGTGCAGATGTCCGTCGCGATGGCCGCGTCCGATCCATAGCCGCCGCCGACCACGATATTGAAGCCCTCGACGGTGTCGCCGTCGTCGCCGACGGGCACGCGCGCGCCGACCAGGCCGATGTCACCGATGTAGTGCTGCGCGCAGGAATTGGGGCAACCGGTCAGATGGATGTTGATGGGCGTGTCGAGGGCAAGCCTGGCGTCCAGGTGGGCCGCGATCTTGGCGGCCGTATCCTTGGTATTGGCGTTGGCGAGGCGGCAGCCGGTATTGCCGGTGCAGGCAACGAGACCGGCGTGGACGGAGGTGGCCTGCCAGTCGAGACCGGTGGCACGGACGCGAGCTTGGGCCTGCTTGAGCTGAGCCGTCGGGATGCCGGATATAAGCAGGTTGGCCCACACGGTGAGGCGGATGTTGCCGTCGCCATGCTCCAGCGCGATCGCTGCGAGATCGCGCATCTGTTGCGGTGTCATCCGTCCCACGGGGAGGGCTACGCCGAGATAGTGGTGGCCGGCCTGCTTCTGGGCGTGCACCCCGATATGGGCTTGCCTGTTCTGTGGCGGGCGCGTGCGAATGAACTGCGGCGAGACGCGGTGTAGCTTGCTGCCCAAAACGCCTTGCACGGCGGCGAGAAAACTCTCGAAGCCGTCGCCATCGGTCGCAAAGCGGTCGAGCACATATTTGAGGCGGGCTTTGGCGCGGTTGGTCCGGTCGGCCTCCGCGCTGAAGACCCGAATGATGGCGTCGGCAACCTTCGTGGCGTCTGCGGGCGACACCAGCACTCCGGTATCACGGGCGAGATCCTGATGCCCTGAAATCCCGCCGAGCAGCAGTCGGAACCAGATTCCGGGCGCGACGCCCGCAGCCTCGGCAACCTCGACCGCCCGGAAGCCGATATCGTTGGTTTCTTCCAGCGTCGGGATTGCACCGCCGCCGTCGAAGGCGACGTTGAATTTGCGTGGCAGTCCCTGCAGCGAGCGATCGTTGAGGACATGGAAGTGCCAACGGCGCGCATAAGGCCGCGTGTCGATCAACTCAGTGGGGCAAATGCCAGCGGTCGCATCGCCGGTAACATTGCGGATGTTGTCGGCGCCGGACCCGCGCGAGGAGAGGCCGAGGTCCATAACGCGCTCAACCACGTCGACGGCATCATGGGCCTTGATCTCGCGAACCTGCAAATTGGCGCGGGTGGTGACGTGGGCATAGCCGCCGCCTTGGGTCGCCGCGATCTCCGCAACACCGGCGAACTGATGGGCAGTGAGGATGCCGTTGGGGATGCGCAGGCGCAGCATGAAGCTGGTTTGCGTGGGCGCCACGTAGAACAGGCCGAAGTAGCGCCAGCGGAAATTGTCGGCGGCATTGGGATATTCGCCGGCGCCTGATTGGGCGCTGAAGCGGGCGTAGGCATCGAGCGGATGCTCATCGCGCTTCCACTTTTCCTGATCGGCGAGTTTTCCGCCGGCGTCTTCGACGCGGCTTTGGGCGCTGAGGTGGATTTTATCTGGGCCGGACGGTGCGGCGTCCCCAGGACTGCCGCGCGTGGCAGCGAGGCCGGCAACGAGGCCCTCGAGGTAGCGCTTCTGGTCGTCGCTGAAGTCTGCGGTCATCAATGGCTGGCCTGACTGGTTCGCTCCGCAGGGCCTTAAAACGTCAGATGGAGCGCGAGGACGGCGCACGCCTGACGATCTCTGGTCGCGCGGTGGCTACAAGAGGTACGCCAGAGTTAACAAGTTCCGTGCCAGTCGACGGCAAAGGATATTACTTATAAAAAACAGATACTTGATAAAATCGCAGATGTTTGGAGTGCGATGACTGCCTATTTTTTGTGCACATGGCGCGCTGCAATTGCGCAGCGGCTGAAGGCGGGGGCGAGCTCAACGCGGCGGTGGCCGCGAACCACCAAGCGTCATCATGCCAGGTTTCTGTGTGTTTGCGGGGCCGCCCGCCGGCTGTTCTGACCGGGCAATGCGGGCAGCGATGTCGTTGGCATCGAAGCCATCCCAGACCGGGTCCACGGGAGGCTGCTGGGCGTTGCTGGAGCCTCCGGACCGGCGCGCGACGGCCGCGGGCGTGTTGGGGGCAGCGGTCGGCATGTCGGTGAGTGCCTTGGCGAAGAAGTCGTCGCCGATGCGCTCGGTGGGCATCTTGGGGACTGCCGCCGGCGATGTGGCGGCCGCAACGGGCTTTGCTTTCGGCTCCGCCTTTGCGTCCGCCTTTGCGTCCGCCTTTGCGTCCGGCTTGGGCTCCGGCTTCTGCAGCAGCGGCTGCACGGTGGACGTACCTGGAAGCGGCTTTGCCTCGCGGCCTTGGTGAGCGGCGAGCATGACGTCGTGCCAGAGGCGTGCCGGCATCGTGCCGCCCATGATCCGGTTCATGGCATGGCCGTTGTCGTTGCCGAACCACACGCCGCCGACGAGATGGCTGGTGTATCCGACGAACCAGGCGTCGCGAAAATCCTGGCTGGTGCCGGTCTTGCCGGCGGCAGGATGCTTGTCGAGGGCGGCCCGGCGACCTGTCCCGTAAACGAGCGCGGCGTTGAGCATGTCGTTCATTTCGCCGACGTGGGCCTGCTCGATGATGCGGACGGGCGGGCGCGTCGGGCGCTGATAAAGCGTGACGCCGAGGCCGGTGCGCACGCGCTCAATGATATGGGGTTCGAGGCGGAAGCCACCACCGGCAAACGTGGCGTAGGCGCCCGCCAGTTCAAGCAAATTGACTTCAGACGTACCGAGGGCCAGCGCTGGGCTGTCGCGCAAATCGGAGCGGATGCCAAGGCGATTGGCGACCTCGATGGTCTTGCGCGTGCCGACGTCCATATGCAGGCGAACGGCGATCGAGTTGATGGATTGGGCGAGGCCTTGCCGCATCGTCATGGCGCCGCGATAGGTGCCATTTTCGTTGCGCGGGCTCCAGCCTTTCACGGTCAGCGGCAAGTCGAAGACGGTCGATTCGGGTGTCAGTCCGTTTTCCAGCGCAGCGAGATAAACAAAGGGCTTGAAGGCCGAGCCAGGCTGCCGCCGGGCCTTGGTGGCCCGGTTGAACTGGCTTTCCGCATAGTTGCGGCCACCGACCATCACCTTGATGGCGCCCTCCGGATCGAGCACCACCATGGCGCCCTGGGCGACTTCGCTGGCCACACCCTCGGCCGCAATAAGGCTTGTCAGCTTCTGCTGGGCGAGCTTCTGCAGTCGCGTATCGATGGTCGTCTCGATAACGATCTCGGAGGCGGCGCCGTTGGCGAGTGGCGGTAACCGTTCGAGCGCGTAGTCGACGGCAGTTTCGAGGCCGGTGATCTCGCGCGTCGAGACGGGATTGTGGAAGGCGATCACCTCGGCGCCTGCCTCGCGGGCTTGGGCTTCTGTGATCAGTCCCGCCGACTGCATCTTCTGGATGACGACGCGAGCGCGGGCGCGGGCGAGTGGCGGGTTCGACAGGGGCGAAAACTTCGATGGCGCCTTGAGCACGCCGCCAAGGACTGCACCCTCGACGATCGTCAGGTCGCGGGCGCTTTTGTTGAAATAGCGCCGCGCCGCCCCTTCAATGCCGTAGGCGCCGCCGCCGAAGTAGACGCGGTTGAGATAGAGTTCGAGAATATCCCTCTTGGACAAGCGCAGTTCGAGCCAGAGCGCGAGATAGAGTTCTTCGAACTCTATCTCAACCGCGTCTACTTCGGCGGCGGCGCCTACGGCATTGAAGGGGCGGCGCGGCGCTATTTCAACAAAAGCGCCC
>JANYHP010000324.1 GCA_025359005.1 Hyphomicrobiaceae bacterium
TCGCCAGAACTGAACCCCGTCGAGCGCGTCTGGGAATATCTCAAGGAGCGCTCGCTGTCGCTGCGGCTGCTCAATGACTACGACGCCATCGCCGACGCCGCATCAAAAGCATGGAACCGCCTCTGCGCCGAAGCGGGTCGCTTTGCCTCGCTTAGTTCGTACCCCTGGATTATGCGGGTCAAACCTTAGGCTCGCTGGTATCAATCATACCTGATGCGATAGCGGATTGCCCCATCTTGCCCTCCGTTTTGGTGGCAGAGTGTGCACGGCGAGCGCACAACGTCCGACAGATACTGTTGGAGGGTGGTAGCGGCCGATTCGGTCTTGTCGCGGGCGCTCTTGTGGCGCGCATGAGGCCACAAAGGCGCGCATACTTGGCCACCAAATGGCCACCACGCCGCAAATTATGGCAAGTCTATCAGGCGTCTGCTGCTTGAAAATCTCATCATTTCATGGGATTACTTGGAGCGGGCGATCGGGATTGAACCGACGACATTCAGCTTGGGAAGCTGACGTTCTACCACTGAACTACGCCCGCGTTGAATGCCTTGTAAGGGGTGCGGCGGGTTCCGGCAAGGGAGGGTTCGGCGGGGCTGATGGGTGCGGCGGGGGCTTGGCGGATTGCGGCCGCGCGCTAAACTCCTCGCCTTGAGGATGCAGGGGGGCGAACCGAATGGCCGTCACAGCGAAGCCGCTGAAGAAGAAGTCTGCTGCTGGCAGCAATACGCGCGCCAAGCCACCGATCCGGGTGACCACGTACGCCGGCCCGGGCGCCGAGCCGGTGATGCACGAAGTGCCCTGGCCGAAAGTGCCGCCCAAGGGCGCGTTGATCAAGATCGGCGCGTGCGGGGTGTGCGGCACCGACCAGCATATCCTCAGGGGTCATTGGCCAAAGCCGTTGCCGTGGCCGTTCACGCTCGGCCATGAACTGGCCGGTGTGATTGTGGAGATCGGCGCGGAGCTGAAGACGGACCATTCCGGCAAGGCGATCACGGTCGGCTCCAAGCTGATGCTGCCACCGCTGATGCCGTGCGGCTTTTGCGATTGGTGCAAGCGCTATCCCGACCAGGCGAACAAATGTCTGACGCCGGTCTACTACGGCCGCTATCTGGGTTTTGAAAAGCCGCCGCATCTGTGGGGCGGGTGGGCTGAGTACGTTTATGTCGACCTCGGCGAATTGCCGGGCACGAAAATCTACAAGCTGCCCGACGACATGAGCTTGCTGCTGGGGTCGCTGTCGGAGCCGCTGACGTCGTGTATCCGCGGCTTTAATCGTGCGATTCGCGCGGGCGGGTTCAAGTGGGGCGACACGGTCGTCATCCAGGGCACGGGACCGATCGGCATTCTGGCGATCGCGGCCGCGCAGGAGATGGGGGCTGGCCGCGTGATCGCTGTGGGCGCACCCGAGGCGCCAAGGCTTGAGCTGGCGCGCGCGTTCGGCGCCGAGGCGACTGTCGACATCGAGAAATACGTGACGGCGGAGGCACGCATCAAGGCCGTGCGCGACATCGTCGGCGGCTATGGCGCGGACGTGGTGATGGACTGCTCGGGCCATCCGACGGCGGGGCCGGAAGGCATCGAGTTTCTGCGCGATTGCGGCACCTACATCGAGATGGGTCAGTTCACCGACGCAGGGCCGATCATGACCAACTGGCACCGCATCTGCACCAAGGACATCACGCTGCTCGGCTCGTGGGCATTCACCGCCAACGACCTGCCGCTCGGCGTCGATATGCTCTATCGCGCGCGGGACAAATACCCGTGGCGCCGGATGCAGACGTTGTTCCCGTTCACGCTCGACGGCGTGAAGGACGCGGTCGCGCAGGCCATGGCCATGAAGACCGTCAAGAGCACGATCGTGCCGTTCGAAGACATGATCTGACGGCGGACTGCGACGCACCGGGCGATGCGGACGCGCCTGGTGTTTCGAAACGAGACAGGCCGTACGCCTGACTGCCACAATCCCTTGAAGGATCGCCGATTGCGTTGGAACGCTCGTTGCAAGTGATCCCGCACCGCGCCTCAAAGAGGCCGGGTGCAGGGAGCGGGCGATGGTGCGCGGCGAGCCGGTGCGGCGGAATGCGGGTCTGGATGTGTTGCGCTGCTGCGCCATTCTGCCGGTCGTCGTCTATCACACGCCGATCGCTTCGACGCCGCTCGAACAGTGGGGTTTCATGGGCGTGGAGGTGTTCTTCACGCTGAGCGGTTTCCTCATTGCGCAGATGATCGCCGAGCGCTTTGACGGCATCGGCAGTGCGCAGGCGCTTCGCGCGTTTCTCGCCAATCGCTGGGTGCGGACGCTGCCGCTCTACTTCCTGTTCCTTGGCGCCAATGTCTGGCTCACGCAGCATCATGACGTCGTCAATCCAACGGGCGCGGCCGCGATGGGCGAATTCTCGACGATGCCTGATCTCCCGCCATACCTGCTGATGGCGCAAAATCTCTGGACCGGCGGTGGGGCGCTGCATCGCACTTGGTTCGGCGTGTCGTGGACACTGACGGTGGAAGAGTGGATTTATCTCGTGCTGCCCCTCGGCCTGTACGCCGGCCACCGGCTCGGCTGGACGTTCCAGACGACGCTGGTGCGTGTCGCGCTGGCGCTGATCGGCTTGGCGCTGGTGCTGCGCGTCGGCCGTCATTTGAGCGTCGATACGGCCGACTACGAGGACATGTTCCGCCGCCCCGTGCTGATGCGGTTCGATGCGCTGAGCTATGGCGCGCTGGCCTATGTGGCCATGCAACGCTTCGGTGACATGGCGTATCGGTATCGGGGCCATCTGGCGCTGCTCGGCATCGGGCTGCTGGCGCCGGTGCTGGCCAATCATCCGACGGGTGGCGACACCGGG
>JANYHP010000348.1 GCA_025359005.1 Hyphomicrobiaceae bacterium
TGCTGATGCCCATGACAACGGCCGCAGCCGATGTCCTCGCGCCCGTCATAGCCGCAGTCGGTCCTTGGGCGCACTACGGCACATCGGCCGCGACCTTGCACAACGGCTTCCTCGCCAGCAGCGATGGCGCTGCTCGCTTCACACTGCTCTGCAATGAAGCCCCTGCGGGCGCAGTTATAATCCGCTCACCCTGGTTGGTTGGCCCCTATTTGCAGATGCTGGCGATACTGCCGTCGTTCCAGGGCGGTGGCGTCGGCGCGATCGTCCTCGATTGGTATGAGCAGCAGGCCCGCATGGCCCGTCAGCGCAACGTCTGGCTCTGCGTCACCGGCATCAACACCGACGCACAGCGCTTCTACGCGCGCCACGGCTATAGCCTCGCGGGAACCCTCCCCGATCTCCTGCGCGCCGGCGACGCCGAGCTGCTGATGCGGAAACAGCTGTGAGTCCCAAACGGCGCCGCCGCCCTCAACCCTAGTGTTCCGGCGCCGGCAGCGCCGCCGCAATCTCCGCCTCCGACAAGCCGGCCGCACGCAGGACGCGTTCGGTATCCGCGCCTAGCATCGGCGGCGGCAAATCGGGCGTCGTCTCCAGGCCATCGAAGGAAATGGGCTGTCGCAGTGTGCGCTTGACCGGCGTCTCGCTGGCAAAATTCGGCGTGAAGAACCCCACCGCCGCCAGATGCGGATCGTCCAGCAGATCCTTCGGTCGGTTGATCACCGAGTGCGGAATATCGAGCCGCGCAAACGTTTCAAGCCAGGCAGCGGTCGACCGCGTCGGCATCGCTTCGGCGACGATGCCATAGAGCTTTTCGAAGTTGCGGCTCCGCTCGGTCGCGTCGGTAAACCAAGCCTCCTCCGACAAGTCCGCCCGCCCGATCTCGGCAAAAAACCGGCTCCAGTGCGCCGCTGTGTATGGCAGCGCGCCGATCCATCCGTCCTGTGTCTGATAGGGCCGCCGATCGCGCGCCAACATGCGTTGATAGCCGGCCGTCGTGGCATCGCCCCACGTCGCGCCCGACAGGTGCTCATTGAGATTGAACGCCGTCATCGCTTCAAACATCGGGATCTCGACATACCCCGGCACGGCGCCCGACCGCTCCCGGTGCAGCAGCGCCGCCAGCACCGCGTACGCCAGATGCAACCCCGTCACCTTGTCGGCGATGATCGACGGCGCATAGAGGGGCGTGCCGTCGCGCGCCTCGAACAACCCGGCAAAGCCCGACGCCGCCTGGATCACATCGTCATAGGCCGGTCGCCCCGCGTACGGCCCGTCGCGCCCAAAGCCCACCGCCGCGCAATAAATAATCCGTGCGTTCAGCGCCCGCACCGCGTCGAAGCCGAAGCCGAGCCTGTCGAGCGCGTCCTGCCGCATGTTGTGGACCAGCACATCGGCCGTCGGGATCAGTTTCTCCAGGGCCCGCTTGCCGCCCGGTATCTTCAGGTCAAGCACCACCGACGTCTTGTTGCGGTTGTTGTTGGCAAAGATCGCCGACATGCCCGGTGCCGCCGTCGGCGCGATCGGCCGCATACTGTCGCCCTCGGGGCCCTCGATCTTGATGATCTCCGCGCCGAGATCACCCAGGATCTGCGCGCCGTAGGGGCCGAGGATGACCGCCGTCAGGTCGATGATGCGGATGCCTTTGAGGATCGGAAACATGCGGGCGCGCTCGGTCTGTGATGGGGTCACACCCAAGCTAACACACCGCTGCACACCGCGTCATGGCCTGTGGTTTGGTCGCGAAGAACCGCGCCGCGCATGGAACCAGCCGACCAGCGCGCCGGTCGCCAGCAAGGCGGCCAGCAGCGCGGTCACCGGATAGGCAGCCGATAGCACCGCCAGCGCGACCAGCACGACGTTCAGCCCCGCCACGTGCAGCGACACGTCCGCGTGCCCCATCCCCGACAGCACGGCCCGCTGATAGGCATGCTCCCGATGCGCCTCCCAGGGCCTGGCGCCGCGGCGCAGCCGGTCGAGCAGCGTTGTCGTCGCGTCCGCCAGGAAATACAGCGGCAGGATCAGCGCCGCCGCCCAATGCCCGCGCATGCCCAGGTCCAGCATCAGCAGCCCGAAGACCAGCCCCAGCGGAATGCTGCCCACATCGCCCATGAAGATGCGCGCGGGCGCCCAATTCCACACCAGATAGCCTGCCCCCGCCGCTGCAACGCCCAGTGCCAGCTCCGGCAATGAGGTCACGAGCGTCGGCTCGCCCGGCCAGTACGAATTGACGAGCACATACCCGGCGCCGACAGCCACCGCCTCGACCCCAGCCAATCCGTCGATCCCATCCATGAAATTGGTGAGATTGATCACCCAAAGCCATGCGACCGCAGCCAGCGCCCGTTCCACGCCGATCGGCAGTGCCGGCATGATCCGCGCACTGTCCGGCAGGCTCCACAACAGGGTCGCCACCACCAGCGCCTGCACCGGAAAGCGCACGCTGGGTGGCAACGGCGTTCGGTCGTCGATCCACGACAGCGTCGCCAGGACTGCGATCGCCGCCAGCAGCACGACATGCAAGCGCCCCAGCGACGGCACGGCGATCAGCCAGACGGTGAGCGCTGCCGCCATCATGCCGAGCCCACCCCCCACCGGCGTCGGTGCCGTGTGCAGCCCGCGGTCTGTCGGCGGCGCCAACCGCCGCGTGCCTCGCGCAGCGGCCAGCACCAGCCCGGTCAGCCCCCAGCTCAGCAGCCCCGCCGCAAATGCGCTGTACAAGTAATGCATGCCGCCCCCGCGCCGTGAGGTCACGCCCCACCCATCCTGCCGTGGCCATAGAGCGCCGCTATTGCTCCCGCAATCCCGCTTTCGATACACAGTTGACGGCCCATTGATCGGCCCCGCAGAGTTCGCTGAAGTGGCCTATCCGGTTCAGCGATAAAACTCGGCGTGTTCAGACAAGCCACCACCCTATTCGCCGCAATGGATTTGTCGCCCAGGCCCTGATAGGAGGCAGCACACCCTCACAATTCCTGATCAGAAAGCGCGTCCGCGCATGTCCCGCCTGCTCCTGACCCTCGACGATATCCACCTTCGGTTCGGCGCCGATCCGCTGCTTGAAGGCGCCAGCATGGCCGTGGCCGAGGGCGACCGCCTCTGCGTCGTCGGCCGCAATGGCTCCGGCAAGTCCAGCCTGCTCAAGGTTGCCGCAGGGCTGCTGCAGCCCGATGGCGGCACGCGCTTCGCCCACCCCGAGGCGCGCATCTCCTATCTCGCCCAGGAGGCGGATTTCGCCGGCTTCGCCACCAGCGCCGAAGTGGTCGAATCAGCGCTCGGCCCCTTGGACGACCCAAGGCGCGCCCGCCGGCGGCTCGAAGTGCTCGGCCTCACCGGCGCCGAAGACCCAGCCCACCTATCGGGTGGCGAAGCACGCCGCCTCGCCATCGCCCGCGCGCTCGCCGGCGAGCCGGACGTGCTGCTGCTCGACGAACCCACCAACCACCTTGATCTGCCCGCCATTGCCTGGCTCGAAAAAGAGATCGGATCGTTGAAAGCCGCCGTCGTGCTCATCAGCCATGATCGGCGCTTCCTCGAGACGCTGTCGCGCACCACGCTCTGGCTCGACCGCGGCAAGGCGCGCCGCATCGAGCAGGGCTTCGGCAGCTTCGAAGCCTGGCGCGACGACATCCTCGAGCAGGAGGAAGCCGAACGCCACAAGCTCGACCGCAGGATCGCGCGCGAGCAGAAATGGATGCACGGCGGTGTCACCGGCCGCCGCAAGCGCAACATGCGCCGCGTCCGCGAACTGGCCGGCATGCGCGAGCAGAAGGCCGAGGCCCGCCACCTCAAGGGCGACGCGGTCATGCAGGCATCCGACGCCGCCGAAAGCGGCAAGCGCGTCATCGAAGCCAAGGGCATTTCCAAGACCTTCGACGGCCACGCGGTCGTCAAGCCGTTCTCCATCCGCATCGCCCGCGGCGATCGGCTGGGCATCGTCGGCCCCAATGGCGCTGGTAAAACGACACTACTCAAGCTGCTCACCGGTGAGCTGGCGCCCGACACCGGCACCATCCAGCTTGGCACCAACTTGGAAATGGTCACCCTCGACCAGCGCCGCGACGACCTCGATCCCGAATGCACGCTGTCGGACGCGTTGACCGGCGGCCGCAGTGACCAGGTCGTCATCAACGGCCAGGCCCGCCACGTCACCGCCTACATGCGCGACTTCCTCTTCGATGCAGACCAGGCCCGCACGCCCCTGCGCGTCCTCTCCGGCGGCGAACGCGCCCGCGTCATGCTGGCGCGCTCGCTCGCCAAACCCGCCAATCTGCTGATCCTCGACGAGCCCACCAACGACCTCGATCTCGAAACGCTCGACCTGTTGCAGGAAATGCTCGCCGGCTTCGACGGCACGCTTTTGCTCGTCAGTCACGATCGCGACTTCATCGACCGGGTGGTAACGTCAACGCTCGCCAGCGACGGCGACGGCGTCTGGACCGAATACGCCGGCGGCTACTCCGATATGATCGCGCAGAAGGCGCTAACCGCGCCGCCCAAACCGATGTCCAAGCGTGAAGCCAAGGCCGCCGCCGCGTCAGCCGCCACAGCTGGCGCCACCGTGTCCGCCGCCGTGTCCGCTTCGGGCACAGCGCCCAATCACGCCGCATCCACGCAAGCCGCACCATCTGCGTCAGCGCCACAAGGCACCCGCCGCAAACTCACCTTCAAGGAAAGGCACGCCCTCGAGACCCTCCCCAAGGAGATCGAGACCCTGGCCCGCGAACTGGCCGACCTTGAAAAGAAGATCGCCGACCCCGCCCTCTACACCCGCGACCGCGCCGCGTTCGACACCATCTCCACCCGCATCGCCACCGCCAAATCCCGCCAGTCCGCCGCCGAAGACCAGTGGCTCGAACTCGAAATGCTGCGCGCTGAAGTGGAGGGGTAGGAGCAAGCGTCTGTCGCATGGAAGCCCGCGTGCACCTGACGCTTCCACAGCAAGCGCGAACCCAAAACCGCACTCCGCCCATCACCACTATGCTTAGCGATTGACCCGGAGCGGAAGCGAGGGCTTCGTGAATAGTAGGGTGCAATAGCGAAGCGTATTGCACCATTGCACTAGCCGAACGCTGGCCGAACGGTGCAATACGGCCTACGGGCCTATTGCACCCTACACGTACCGTTTCGCCAAGGCAGACCAAGCTTCGGTTGGGGCGCTCATCACCGCATTTGGGCTGGCAGCTCGGATGCTGCATGCACAGAGACGAGACAGCTCCACCCGCCCCCTTACCGCCCCACCACTCTCACCCGCGTGTCCAAAACCTCGAGCACGCGCGGCAGCTCATGCCCGCGCTTCAGGATCAGCCCGGTCGGCGTGATGACCGAGAACGCACCCTGCTTCCGCGCCAGCTTCGGCGTCTTCTCGATGCGGTAGAGCGGCACCTCGCTGGTCCGCCGGAAAATGGAGAACACGGCCGTCTCACGCCCGAAATCCATCGCGTAATCCCGCGCCTCGCCCTCCGCCTGCAAGCGCCCGTAGGTGGCGAGGATCGCACTCAGTTCCGCCCGGGTGAACGCGGTCACCGACGCGAACGTTTGCGAACTGGATTGGCCTGCGTGGGGCGCGCCTGATTGCAGCTGTGCCCCGGCGCGACGCCTGAAACTGCTAAGCTTTATGGGTTCTGCGTCCTCCGGCTCTGCATTCACCATCAGGCCCTCCACGGTTGTCCCCCAAGTCTGTCGCGCACCCGTCACAATTTCAAGAGCGATCCCACGTTTCGGCGCTACAATTCAGCGCCCGCCTCTGCTAAGCCCGCCCATCGTCCTGTCCGAAACCCACCTTCTTGTCCCAAACGAGACCCACGCCGATGACCTACGTCTTCCCGCCCCAGCCGATCCCCACCCTGCCTGTCGTCGGCACCGACAAGCTGTTCCCCGTCCACCGCATCTACTGCGTCGGCCGCAACTACGAGGAACACGCCCGCGAGATGGGCCACGACCCCAAGAAAGAGGCGCCCTTTTTCTTTCAGAAAAACCCCGGCAATCTTCTGCTCGCCGACACCATGCCCTACCCTGACAAAACCAGCGATTTCCATTTCGAGATCGAGTTGGTCGTGGCGCTGCAATCGGGCGGCAAGAACATCGCCGCCGCCGACGCCATGAAGCACGTCTTCGGCTACGCCGTCGGCCTCGACATGACGCGCCGCGATCTCCAGTCCGACATGAAGAAGGCCGGCCGCCCCTGGGAAATCGGCAAGGCGTTCGAGCAATCAGCGCCCTGCACCAAGCTGCACCCGGCGTCCAAGATCGGCCACCCAGCCAAGGGCGCCATCTGGGTCGATGTGAACGGCGAACGCCGCCAGACCGGCGATCTCGCCCAGATGATCTGGGACGTGTCCAACCAGATCGCGTTCCTCTCCGGCCTGTTCGAGCTGCGCGCTGGCGATCTCATCTTCACCGGCACCCCCGCCGGCGTCGGCGCCGTCAAGAAGGGCGACAAGCTGCACGGCCACGTCGACGGCGTCGACGACATCCGCATCGCGGTCGTCTAAGCAGTGCGAGGAGAGGGGAAGCAGCCATGACCACACACTTCCACGGCGTCTTCCCCTACCTCGTGTCGCCCGTCGACTCCGATGGCCGCGTGTTGACCGACGTGCTCGCGCGCCTCTCCGCCGATCTCATCGCCAAGGGCGTGCACGGCCTAACGCCGCTCGGCTCGACCGGGGAATTCGCCTACCTGAGTGAGCCTCAAAAGACGGCCGTCGTCGAAACGGTGATCGCGGCCGCCGCCAAACGCGTGCCCGTGATCGCCGGCGTCGCGTCCACCTCCATCGCTGACGCCGTCCGCCAGGCGCGCACCTGGGAACGCCTCGGCGCCGACGGCATCCTGGCAGTGCTGGAAGCCTATTTCCCCATCGATGATGCTGGCGTCGTCGCCTATTTCACCGCCATTGCCAACGCTGTCTCGCTGCCGGTGGTGCTCTATACCAACCCCAACTTCCAACGCTCCGATCTGACTATTCCGGCCGTCGTCGCCCTGAGCAAAGTGCCCAACATTGTCGGCATCAAGGATGCCTCCAACAACACCGGCCGCCTGCTCTCCATCCTCAACGCCACCGACGGCCGCATGCAGATCTTCGCCGCTTCCGCCCACATTCCAGCGGCCGTCATGCTGATCGGCGGCTCCGGTTGGATGGCGGGCCCCGCCTGCGCCGTGCCCGAGGCGTCGGTGCAACTCTACGACCTCTGCCGCGCCGCCCGATGGCCCGAAGCCATGGCGCTGCAACGCAAGCTGTGGGCGCTCAACCAGGCGTTCGCCAAGCACAACCTGGCGGCCTGCATCAAGGGCGCGCTGGAGATGCAGGGCTACGCCGTCGGGGCCCCCATCCCGCCGCAAGCGCCCTTGTCGGCGGCCGGGCGCGCCGAGGTCCGCTCAGCCCTTGAAGCCGTCGGCGCTCTAGTGTTCCGGCGCTGACATTTGCTTCCCTTCGCGGCATGTTGGTGAGCAAATGTCAGCGCCAGAAGGAACACTAGCAACATTAGGTTTCTAGTGCAGCTTTTGCATCTGACGTTTGGTCACCAGTCTTGCCGCAAACGGGTACCAAACGTCAGATGCGCTGCACTAGCGCTCGATTAACGACCCGCTGACACCAATCCCTCGGCCTCCGGATTTACACTAATTCCGGCTTCCATCTTGCATTGTCCACCCTAGGCGCGGCATGCACGAGCGCGCGTGCCCAAGGCATCAACACCCAAAGCCGCATCCCTCGGCGAAAGGACGGACTACTCATGTCACACGGTGCAGGCCACGGAGCCGGACACGACGCGGGCGACCCCAGCTCCAAGCGCATCGCTATCTTCATCACGGTGATTGGCCTGTTACTCGCCATTGCCGAGACGATGGCCAAGGGCGCGCAGACCAACTCCATCGCCTCCAACGTCCAGGCATCCAATCTCTGGTCGTTCTACCAGGCCAAGACCATCCGCCAGACGTCGCTCAAAACGGCCGCCGAGCAGATGGAAGTCGACGTTGCCCTCGCCAAAGACCCGGCCGTCAAGGAGCGTCTGGCCAAGCGGGTGGCCGACTGGCGCGCCGAAGTGGAGCGCTATCAAACGGAGCCCAAGACCAACGACCGCCACGAAAACGTCGGCGAAGGCCGCAAGGAACTATCGGCGCGCGCCATCGAAGCCGAGGCCAAGCGCGACGTTTATACGAACCAATACCACTGCTTCGAGATCGGGTCGGCAGCACTCCAGATCGCCATCGTGATGGCGTCGGTCTACCTGCTCACCCACATCGTCCTGGTGCTGTGGATGGCCACCGGCTTCGTCGGCCTCGGCGTGGTCTTTGCGCTGCTCGGCATTTTCTCGCCAGCGACGATCAACACACTGTTGCCGCACTGAACGTGGCGATCCGAGCGATGCGACACAGGTCAGCGTCGCAGGCCGCGGCACCCCGTTAAAACGGCAGCGTTGTGATCTCGGCCGCGACGATGACTTCGGCGCGCAGTTCCGGCAGGCCCTGGCGCGTCTCCGATGACGTCGCACCGACGCGGGGGAACGCGGCCGGCTCGGTGCGCAACACCTCCGTCACCGAGGCGATCACCTTCGCCTGATCGTAGGCGTTGAGCTTATCGAGTTTGGTCAAAACGCCCAGGAACGAGACCGCGCACTCGTTCAGCAACGCAATGATCTCGCGATCGGGCGCCTTGATGCCGTGCCGGCTGTCGATCAGCAGGAACACGCGCTTCAGCGTGCGGCGACCGCGCAAATACTCCTTCACGAACTTCGTCCAGGCATCGACCTTGGCCTTCGGCGCGTCCGCGAACCCGTAGCCGGGCATGTCGACCAGAAAAAGTGGCACCTGGGGCACGAGAAAAAAGTTCAAGTCCTGCGTGCGGCCCGGCGTGTTGGACGTGCGAGCAAGGCCCTGCCGGCGCGTCAGCGCATTGATGAGGCTCGACTTGCCAACATTGGAGCGGCCGGCAAAGGCGATCTCAGGCCGGTCGGCGTCCGGCAGCCATTCCAGGCTCGGCACCGTTTTCAGGAACTCCCACGGCCGCGCGAACAGCGCTTCGCCGAGCTCAACGGCTTCGGCCGGAAGCGCGAGCGGATCAGGTTCGGAGATCGCATCAGCTGGCGAGACTGTCGGTGGAAGCATGGGGCAGGCCGATCGGTGAAAGCACGGTGCAGGTCGTCAAATATCGACGTGGTTGGGAGGCAGAAACTGTAGGCAGCACGGGAGTGCCGCTCGATCTCACAGCAAGGGTCTGGTGCGCACACGCGCAGGCTCGATCACGATCAAGTGCCCGACGAGACGCTCGCGTTCCATCTCGACCACGTCGAGCAACCGCTCGGCCTTCTCCGCAGAGCCGAGATCAGGCAAGGCGATGCGAATGAGTGCCATCGGAAATTGTCCGTCGCGGAAGGCGAGGTCACCGAATTCTTTGTCTTCGCTGATGACGACTCGGTATTTAAGCTGGGCGATCTGTACCACGTGGCGATCCGATCGGCCTGGACATACCAAGGTGGCCTCGGTCACGTCATGGCCAGCCTGTCTCAATGACTCTCCAATCGCAGGCGATATGTTTTCATCGATCAGAAACCGCACCTATTCTGCCGCCTCGTACGACCGCCGTGCGACCGCCGCGCGAGCATAGTCGATGGCGGCCATCACCTGATCACGGGTCAGATGCGGATATTCGGTGAGGATGTCGGCAACCGAGCGGCCTTCGCTCAGTCGCGTCAGGATCAACTCGACACTGATCCGGGTTCCACTGATCACCGGCTTGCCGCCGAGAATTTCCGGATCGGTCGAAATGCGGTCGATGTTCGGCATGTTCTAACCTCCGCTACGGCACATTAGCACTGCACCGCTGCGTTGAAAATGACCCTGCCTCGACGCCCGTCGTGCGACGCGGTTCGCGCGGCGCGCCGTTACAAGCATTATTGCTTCCAGGCTCAGCTGCTGGCCGCACTTTTTTTCTTGAGCTTCTCGATCCACTTCTCCAACCCCATGTTCTTCCAGAGGTGGATGTCGGCGCCGTTCTTCTGCATGATGTAATACTGCTGGAACAGCGACAGCAGGTTGCTCCATGCCCAGTAGATGACGAGCCCCGCCGGGAATGACGCCATCATGAAGGTGAACATCACCGGCATCCAGTTGAACATCATCTGTTGCGTCGGATCGGGCTGCTGCGGGTTGAGCTGCATGGTCAACCACATCGTCACGCCCATCAGCATCGGCCAGAAGCCCATATGCAGGTAGGAACCGATCAGCGGCACGACCGTCGGATCGAACGGCAACAGCCCGAACAGGTTGAACATGTTCGACGGATCGCCCGCCGACAGATCGCGGATCCACCCGATGAAGGGCGCGTGCCGCATGTCGATCGTCAGCACCAGCACCTTGTAGAGGGCGAAAAACACCGGGAACTGCAGCACCATCGGCAGGCAACCCGACGCCGGATTGATCTTGTGCGTGCTGTACAGCTTCATCATCTCTTGCTGCTGACGCTGCTTGTCGTCTTTGTACTGCTCGCGCAGCTTCTCCATCTCGGGCTGCATCTTCTTCATCTTCGCCATCGACTCATAGCTCTTCGAGGCGAGCGGGAAGAAAATGCCTTTCACGAGAACTGTGATGGCGAGAATTGCCAGCCCGAAGTTGCCGAGAATTTTGTACAGGCGCTCCAGAATCCAGAACATCGGCTTGGCGATGAAGCCGAACCAGCCCCAGTCGATCATCAGGTCGAAGCGCTTGATACCGCTCTCGGAATATTGATTGATCGTGCGGACTTCCTTGGCGCCGGCGAACAGGCGCGCCTCGGTGCCACCGGCGCCGCCGGCGGCGATCGTCACGGGTTCGAGCACGTAGTCGGTCTGGAAACCTTCCTGCTGGGCGCCCGGCACGTCCTTGTAGGCAATGATGTGCGCGTCGTAGGCGCCAGAGGCCGGTGGCACCAGCACGGCCGCCCAGTACTTGTCGGTGAAGCCCAGCCAGCCGCCCTTGGTGCCGGAAAAAACCTTCTCGCCGATGGCCGGCTTCTTTTCCTTCTCGCGGTTGGCGGCTTCCTTGGCGAGGTCGGCATAGCCGATCTCCTGCAGGCCCACGCTGTTGTCAGCGCTGAGGACGCCGATCAGACCCTCATGCAGAACGGCATAGCCGGTGGTCTTCGGCATGCCGAGGCGGAAAATCTTGCCGTAGGGCTGCAGTACGACAGCAGCCGTCCCCTTGTTCTCGACGTCATCGCGGACCGTGAACATGTAGCGGTCGTCGACGGACACCGTGCGGCGATAAACTTGCCCCTGGCCGTTGTCGTAGGTCAGCACGACAGGCATCTCAGGCGTCAGGCTGCCGCTGCCTTGCTGGGTCCAGACGGTGTCGCGATTGGGCACGGCAACCGACTGGCCGACGCCGGCAACCCAACCGAACTCGGCGAAGTAGCTGTCCTTGGAGCCAGCCGGGTCCAGCAGCACGACGTTGGCACTGTCAGGCTTGGTCGTCTCGCGATACTTGGCCAGGACGATGTCGTCGATACGGCCACCCTTCAGCGCCAGCGACCCGGTCAGGCTCGGCGTCACAACCGGAATACGAGCAGAGAGGGCGAGGGCTGCCTCGCGCGGCAACCCGGTGACGGCTGCGGCAGTAACGCTTGCAGCGCCTGGAACGCTGCCGCCGGATAGCGGCGCGGTGGTTGCTGCCCCGGTTGCTGCGGGCGCGGCGGTGCCGGCCGTTGTTCCTTGCGCGCCTTGGGCGCCGGGCACGGTTGATTTCTGGGCCTGCGCCTGCCGCTGGCGCTCGGCTTCCTTCGGCGCCACGAACAGGAACTGCCAGCCGAGCAGTACGGCGAGCGACAACACGATCGCCATGATCATGTTCTTCTGATTTTCCTGGTCGTTCATAAGGCTCTCGCGGCTGGCGGCGAAAAGGGATTGGCGCTGTCGGGGGCAGGGGTCACATGGACGCGCGTCGATGCTGCGTCAAGCGCCGCCGGCCGCCGGCTTGGGCGCTATCCTGTCGCGGGGCTTGGTATTTGGTGCGGCCCGCGCGCCCGAAAGACGGGCAAGGGCTTGGCGGAAATCATCGACGAGGGCGTCAAACGGCCGATCAAGCGCCGGTTTGCGGGCGACGATCACGCAGTCCCATGTGGCGAGGCCGGGCGGCACGGTCAGCGTCCGCAGGGCATGGCTCAAGCGGCGGCGCATGCGGTTGCGGTCATGGGCCTTGCCGATCTTCTTGGTAATGGTGAAGCCAAACCGAATGCCGGCCACCGGCAGATGCCCGGCCGGCAGAGACCCGACCATGGGCGGCAGGCGCGGCTTGCCCTCGAGCAGAAACGCTGGCCCCGACCAGCGCACGCCACCACGCAGGCGCAGAAAGTCGGCGCGCTTCTTGATGGTCGCCAGGGCGCCGCCATACTGCCGGCAAGCACTCGTGGCGCCTTCGCTGGGACACGCAGCGCCAGCGCCCACGGACGGATGCACTACAGGCGACGCAGTGGGGGCGCTTGGCGGCATGCCCGATCTACCCTGCGAATAAGCGCCACGGCAACCGACGCCGAGGTCGTTCGACGCCGTTATGCCGACAGCCGCTTGCGGCCCTTGGCGCGACGGCGGGCGAGCACATTGCGCCCACCGACGGTCGACATACGATGCCGGAAGCCATGGCGGCGCTTGCGGACAATTTTGCTCGGCTGGTACGTGCGCTTCACGACAGATGCTCCATCAAAGTCCAAACCGCGCTAGCCGCCGGCCGAAAACCAGCGTCGCGGTGCGTAATTCGTGCGGATATTGGGTTAACCACTGGGCGCTCGAACACGGGAAACCGCGTCCCGAGCCGTAGCCGATCCGAATGAAGGCGTCTTATAGGGGTGGCGCAACGAGGCGTCAACGGTTCTGCGTCAGGCATCTTGACATCGGTGGCGCGTCTGATCATACCAGTCACCATGAGCCAAACTTCGCCCATCAGCCGACGTCGCCGCCTGCGCCAGCCGCGGATGCGATGACGTTTGTCCGATGACGAGACGTCCGCAAGCCGCGCCACCAGCGCGGCTTTTTTGTTTTCTGATTTGTATTTCCGGGCCGCGCTGGCTCGGTTCTGGGGAGCTTGAGGGCCATGGCCAAAGCATCTGACACGGCATCTGCCAAGAAGCACGCAACCGTCTTCATCGATGGCGAGGCCGGCACCACCGGCCTTGAAATCCGCCAGCGGCTGGCTAGTCTAGATCGCGTCTCGGTCAAAAGCATCGCGCCGGACAAGCGTAAGGACCCCAAGGCCCGGCAAGCCCTGATGCGCGACGTGGATCTGGTGATCCTCTGCCTACCGGACGATGCTGCCAAGGAATCCGTGGCGCTGGCCGATGGCCTGGGGGCTGCCGCGCCGCGCATCATCGATGCGTCGACCGCGCACCGGGTCGATCCCGCCTGGGTCTATGGCTTTCCGGAATTGACGTCGGGGCATACGGCGGCGGTGGCCGCGGCAAAACGCGTGTCCAACCCCGGCTGCTACTCGACCGGCGGCATCGCGCTGATCCGGCCGCTGGTGGATGCCGGCATCATGCCCGCCGACTTCCCCGTCACCGTGAACGCGGTGTCCGGCTATTCCGGCGGCGGCAAGGCGATGATCGAGACCCACGAAGCGGGCACGGCCTCGGCCTTCGAACTGTATGGGCTGGGGCTCGGCCACAAGCACGTGCCGGAACTGCAAAAATACAGCGGGCTGACACGGCGGCCGATCTTCGTGCCCAGCGTCGGCAACTTCCGGCAGGGCATGCTGGTGTCATTGCCGCTCCACCTGGATGCCCTGCCGGGCAGGCCAAAGGTTGCTGATCTCGTCGCGGCGCTGCGGGCACACTACGCGGGTGCGAAACTTGTGCGCGTGATCGAAGGCGACGACGCAGCTTCGAAAGCGGGCCGCATCGAGCCGGAAAGCCTCAACGGCACCGATGTAATGGAAGTGCGCGTGTTCGGCTCAGACGTGCTGCGGCAAGCCGTGCTGGTCGCCAAACTCGACAACCTCGGCAAAGGCGCCTCCGGTGCCGCCGTGCAGTGCATGACCCTGATGCTGGGGCTGTGACGGCAGGGGCCGGTTAAAAAGTCGGCCTCAGCGCACAAACCGCATCTCTTTGAACCCGCACCGAAACGCCGTGACATCGCGGGCAATGACAGCGGGATCGTCATTGCCGAGCAGCGCGCGGGAAATGAGCCCGGCGAGGTCCGCCATATGCCCCGGTCCCATGCCGAGGCGGACGATCTCGTTGACCCCGAGGCGCAAGCCGTTGACGTCACCGGCCACCGCCGCCATGGGCAAGCCGATGCCACAGGCCAGCAGGTTGGCCGGACGCATCCGTTTCGATGCGGCTTGGCCGCCGCCCCAGCGGTGCGCTTCGATGGCGATTTGATGCGACGTGGTGCCACCGCGCTCCATGGCGTGCACCGGCAAGCCACGCGCGGCGAGAGCTTCGGCCAGCGCACGCGCGGTTGCAGCCATGGCGGCTCCATAGGCGCGGCCATACACTTTCCAGTCGAGCAAGGTCATCGCCAGCGCCGCGGACTTGGCCGCGTCGAAGTTGGCGGTGAGACCGGGATAGGCGATGGCGTCGAGGCGTTCGGCGAGGGCCGCGTCGTTGGTCACGACCAGCCCGGCCGGCGGCCCGCCGAGGCTCTTGTAGGTGCTCATCGTCATCAGGTGCGCGCCCTCGGCGAGCGGCTGCTGCCAGGCGTGACCGGCGATCATGCCCGACATGTGCGCGGCGTCATACAGCACGTGCGCGCCCACTTGATCAGCAATGCGGCGGATCTCGGCAACGGGATGCGGGAACAGATTGAGGCTGCCCCCGATCGTGATCAGCTTCGGCTTCAAGTCGTGCGCTTGCTTGGCCAGCGCGTCGAGATCGACCGTGAAATTCCTCGCATCGACCGCCATGGCGACGCTGTTGAGGCCATAGAGCCCGGCCGCCCCGCCGGCATGATGGGTGACGTGCCCGCCGATCTCAGGCGGCGGCACCAGGATGGTGTCGCCGGGCTTGGAGGCGGCCATGAACGCGTAGAGGTTGGCCAGCGCGCCGGACCCGACGCGGATTTCAGCATACTTGGCGTCGAACACTTCGGCGGCGAGTTCGGCGCAGATGACCTCGATCTTCTCGATGCCTTCCAGGCCCATCTCGTACTTGTCGCCCGGATAGCCCAACGACGGCCGCGCGCCGAGGCCGGCCGACAGCAGCCGCTCGGCCTTGGGGTTCATCGCGTTGGTGGCCGGATTGAGATTGATGCAGTCGCGATCATGAATGGCCGCGTTCTCGGCTACGGCATCGAGCAGCGCGCGCTCGACCCTGTCGGCGTCGCCGTTGGCAGTGGTGGTCGCAAGATCCTGAATGATGCGTTCGCACGCTTCAGGAACCCAGGGTCTCGAGCGCAATGCGGGCATGATGTCCTCGTGCGGTGCGATGGTGATGATGGCTGAGTGTGGTCGATCTAGCCGTCGCGGCGCAAACCAGTTATCGTCGTACCAAGACCTAGAAAATCTAAGGCTTGAAATCTGAGGCTTGAATGTCTCTCGCACCGCCCCGGCCCATCGGCCCGCCGCTGAATGCCTTGCGCGCCTTCGAGGCGGCGGCGCGCCACCAGAGCTTCGTACTCGCAGCGGCCGACCTCAGCGTGACAGCCGGCGCGGTGGCCCAGCAGGTCAAGCATCTTGAGGCGTGGGCCGGATGCCCGTTGTTCGACCGGAAGGCCCATGGCGTGCGGTTGACCGCGCGCGGACGCGCCCTGCTGCCGCAGCTCACACGCGCCTTCGATGAGCTGGGTCTGGCAGTCCAGTCCCTGCGCCGCGCAGGTGCTCCGCAGGAGGTGCGCATCGCGGCCCTTCCGAGTGTTGCACAGCTCTGGCTCTCGCCGCGCCTC
>JANYHP010000366.1 GCA_025359005.1 Hyphomicrobiaceae bacterium
CGGCGCTTCGTCGACAAGTGCACGCCGCTGATGATTGAACTCGGTGCCACGTTCGTCGAAGCACAGTTCTTCTCCTCCATGCCGGCGATCGACTATTTCGCCTGGTCTCGCATGATCGACGGCCGCGTGGTGCGCGCTTTCGCCATCGGCGACGAGGGCGTGATCTGGAACAAGGGGCGGCCCACCAAGGAAGAGAAGGCCATGGGGCTCAAGCTGTTCGAGTTCCGCGGGCTGCGCGGGCGACGCGGTGACATCGGCGGCGAAATGGTGCTCTATCCGACCGAGGACCATCTGATGGAGCTGGCAGCGAAGTGGAGCCTGGACCCTACCCGGCTTGGCCGAGCCGAGCTCCCCACCGGCCTCGGCATCGTCGCGCGCGCACCAAGCCATTGGCGCCCCGAGCGGATCCGCAAGGCCGCGTAAGGCCCCGCGTTCATCGAGTGCACCATGCCCGAGAGTACCGACCACCCCGAGCCGCTGCCTGTCGCGCCCGCCTGGGCGGCGCACGTGCTGACGCTGTTCCCAGAAATGTTTCCCGGCCCGCTCGGCGTCTCGCTCGTCGGCACGGCCTTGCATGAGGGACGCTGGTCCCTCGCGGCCCACCAGATCCGCGCGCACGGCCTCGGCCGCCATCGCACCGTCGACGACAGCCCCGCCGGCGGCGGCGCCGGCATGGTCATGCGCGCCGATGTCATCGCCGCCGCTATCGACCAGGTGCGCGCCGCAGCACCCAGCTTGCCCGCCATCTACCTGACCCCGCGCGGTGCGCCGCTGACGCAGCCCCGTGCGCGCCAACTCGCGGACGGACCGGGCGTGATCCTGCTCGCCGGCCGCTTCGAGGGCGTCGATCAGCGCGTCATCGACGGTCGTGCGCTCGAGGAAATCTCGATCGGCGATTATGTTCTCTCGGGCGGTGAACTGCCGGCGATGGTGCTGCTGGACGCTTGCGTGCGCCTGCTGCCGGGCGTGCTCGGCGCGGCCGACAGCCTGCAGGAAGAGAGCTTCGAGGGCGGACTGCTGGAATACCCTCAATACACGCGGCCGCGCGAGTGGGAGGGGCATGCCATCCCCGACGTGCTGCTCGGTGGCGATCACAAACGCATTGCCGCGTGGCGAAGGGCCGAGGCCGAAGCCATCACCGCCGCGCGCCGCCCAGATCTGCGGCGGCGCTGACGGGCCTTCGTGGTTAAATTATCCGCCAACAGAGTTAATCGCCGCTAGCCCCTTAAATTTGCGATTCCGTGGGGTTTTATGCATTTGCGCCACCACCCTAGCCGCGTCGCGCGCGCGCGGCTCTGGCGGCCTCCCAGCGCGCTCCCAGAGGCCTTCCAAGGGGTGACTCTCGCCCCCGCTTTCAAAGCTCAAAAGTGGCCCCCGGCTGCGCCGCTGCGAACCGGTCCGCGGCCACGCCGTGGCGGGCCAACGCCTCGTTAAGGTGAATGCGGGGCGCCTCTATCGGCTCGTTGGTCAATTGAAACGTGCCCCAGTGATGGCCGAGCGCGCGGGCGGCGCCGCAGAGCTGCAGCGCCTGCACGGCATCGTCCGGGTTCATGTGCTGGTCGCGCATGAACCAGCGCGGCTCGTAGGCGCCGATCGGTAACAGGGCCAGATCGATCTTGGGAAAGCGGCGCGCAACATCGCGAAAGATTCCGCCATCGCCAAAGCCGCTGTCGCCGACCGCATAGATCGTCGTGTTGCCGAGCGTCAGCACGAAGCTTGCCCACAGCGCATGGCAGCGGTCGCCGAGCCCGCGCGCCGACCAATGCTGCGTCGGCACCGCATGCAGCGCAATCCCGTCGGCGGCCGTCACGTGGTCATGCCAGTCCACCGCGGTGACGGCGATGTCGCCGAGCCCGCGCTGAAGCAGTGTATCGTTGCCGAGCGGCGTGACGAAGCGTGGCCGATCGCGACGATGCAGCGCGCGCAGCGTCGCCATGTCCATGTGGTCGTAATGGTTGTGTGTAACGATGACCGTGTTGATCTTGGGCAGCGCCTCGAAGGCGATGCCCGGTGCGTTGACGCGCCGTGGCCCGAGCCAGCCGAGCGGGCCAGCGTTTTGGGAATAGACCGGATCGATCAACACCGCGTGCCCGCGTGCCTGGATCAGATAGGACGCGTGCCCGATGAAACTGATGCGCACACCGTCGCCATCGACGCTGGGCGGCGGCGTGTCCGCATGCGGGCTCGCAAACGCCGCCGGCCACTTGGCCTTCTCGGTGCGGAACTGCCACTTCAGCAGCGCCCGCACGCCCTTCGGCCCCACCCCCTTCGGCGTAAAAAACCGCACCCCGTCGAAGTGATCGGAGACGGGACCGTTGTAGTAGCGGTTCTTGGCGGACATGGGTTCTCTGATGGCTCAAATCTCGACGACGGTGCCGGGCTGGATTGTGCCGAGAGCGGCCAACACAGCGGGTAAAACAGGGCGACTGAGGTGGATATCGTTGTTCACCGACGCGATGACCACGACGGATACAGAGCGGCCCGTCATGGTCTGCTGGGTGCGGGGGTTCTTATCGACCGTGACCAGCACATCATACCGGCCAGCTCATACCGGCCAGCCATCGCCGCGAGCAGCGCGCGCCCCCCTTTTCCCTCATACGAACTTCTTCAACTCGGCCTTGAAGGCCGGCGCCAGGTCGTCGCGCTTGAGGGCGTAGGCGACGTTGGCGGTCAGCCAGCCGATCTTGGAGCCGCAATCGAAGATCTCGCCGTCAAACCGCACGGCGTGGAAGTTCTGATCGGCCTGCTGCGACATACGGATCATGGCGTCGGTCAACTGGATTTCGCCGCCGGTGCCGCGTTCCTGGTCGGCGAGGTGGGTGAAGATCTCGGGCTGCAGGATGTAGCGGCCGGTGATGTGCAGGTTGGAGGGCGCAGTGCCGCGCGCGGGCTTCTCGACCATCTTGGTGATCGTCGAGACCTTTGCCTTCGCATCCTCGACGCCGCAGATGCCGTACAGATGGGTCTGATCCTCCGGCACTGGCTGCACGGCAATGTGGTTGCCGCCGTGCTGGGCGTAGGCCGACATCATCTCCGCGAGACATGGCTGCGCACCGTGATGCAGCATGTCTGGCAACAGCAGCGCGAAGGGCTCGTTGCCGACTAATTCGCGCGCGCACCACACCGCATGCCCGAGGCCCAGCGGCGCCTGCTGGCGGGTGAAGCTTGCCTGTCCTGCCTTCGGCAGATCGCGGTTCAGCGCTTCCAGTTCGCTTTTCTTGCCGCGCATTTCGAGGGTATTTTCAAGCTCGAACTGGCTGTCAAAATGATCCTCGATGACGCCCTTGTTGCGGCCCGTCACGAAGATGAAGAACTCGATGCCGGCGGCACGGGCCTCATCGACCACGTGCTGGATCACCGGCCGGTCGACCACGGTCAGCATTTCCTTGGGCATCGCCTTCGTCGCTGGCAGAAACCGCGTCCCGAGCCCGGCCACGGGGAACACCGCTTTACGGATTTTGCGGGGGTGCGCTGCGGCTGCAGTACGGCTCATGACGGATAGTCCCTCGTTGCTGGCGATATGCCGCGCGTCGGACCGATCGGCCCTGACGGTATCCGGCACACTTCTTGTGTAGAGCGTCGTCCGGGCGGTATCGGCGCCTCTCTTACAACTGCGCGTGTCCCGTTGGAACGCCGCAAATGCGTCGGCTTGCAACATGGTTGAAAACTGGCGGCGGCACTATAAATCCGTAACTTCTGTGAATTAACTGTTATCGACGCGCGCCCGGAGCGCCGCCGCGATTGAAAGATGCGAGGACCCATGAGCGTTTTGGTGACCGGCGGCGCCGGCTATATCGGCAGCCATATGGTGCACGAGCTTGCCGACCGCGGCCATGACGTGGTGGTGCTCGACAACCTGACCACGGGCTTCAAATGGGCGCTGCCGCCCACAGCCACGCTGGTGGTCGGCGATATCGGCGACGAGGATCTGGTGGCGAGCGTCGTCGCGCGGCATGGCGTGTCAGCAATCATCCACTTCGCCGGCTCCATCGTCGTGCCCGAATCGGTGGCCGACCCGCTCGGCTACTATCTCAACAACACCGTCAAATCCCGGTCGCTGATCGCGGCTGCGGTGAAAAATGGCGTCAAGCAGTTCATCTTTTCGTCCACGGCGGCCGTCTACGGCATGGCACGCGAAATGCCGGTGCGCGAGACGACCCCGGTCGAGCCCATGTCGCCCTATGGCTCCTCCAAGCTGATGACTGAGATCATGCTGCGCGACACCAGCCTCGCCCACGATTTCCGCTATGTCGCGCTGCGTTATTTCAACGTCGCCGGTGCCGATCCCAAGGGCCGCACGGGGCAGTCTACCAAGGGCGCCACCCATCTGATCAAGGTTGCCTGTGAGACCGCACTCGGCAAACGCGCCGGGATGGAGGTGTTCGGCACCGACTACGACACGCCCGACGGCACCTGCCTGCGCGACTATATCCACGTCACAGACCTGGCGCGGGCACACGTGGCCGCGCTCGAACACCTTGAAAAGGGTGGAAAATCCGAGATTTTCAACTGCGGCTACGGCAAGGGCTACTCCGTGCTCGAAGTCATCGAGGCCGTCCGCCGTGTGTCGGGCAAACCGGTCAATGCCAAGTTGAGCCCCCGCCGCCCCGGCGACCCCGCCGCCATCGTCGCCGCGTCGGACAAGATCCGCGGCGCCCTCGGCTGGCAGCCCGTGCACGACAACCTGGACGAAATCGTCGGCAACGCCCTGGCCTGGGAAGCGCATTTGGCGCGGCGCAACGCGGGCGTGTAGGGCGCGCCTGCCACCCCAAACAAAGCGCGCGACAGCGGCCCCGCGCCTGAGATATACCCCGACCTGATGAACGTGATCACCAAAACCGCCGATCTGGCTGCGCTATGCGCGGCCCTCGCCCGCCACCCATACGTGGCGGTCGATACCGAATTCATGCGCGAAACGACCTTCTGGCCGAAATTGTGCCTGATCCAGCTCGCTGGCCCCGAGGATGAGGCCTGTGTCGATCCTATGGCAGCGGGCCTGGATCTGGCGCCATTTTACGCACTCATGGCTGACAAAGGCGTCGTCAAAGTCTTCCACGCCGCCCGCCAGGATGTGGAAATCGTTTTCGTGCAGGGCCGCGTCATCCCAGTGCCGCTGTTCGATACGCAGGTCGCGGCCATGGTCTGCGGCTTCGGCGAGAGCATTTCCTACGTCAACCTGGTCAAGCAATTGACCGGTGCCGACATCGACAAGTCATCGCGCTTCACCGATTGGGCGCGGCGTCCACTGTCCACTAAACAACTCGACTACGCGCTCGGCGACGTCACGCATCTTCGTAACGTCTATCTCAAGCTCAAGGCCGAGCTGGAAGCCACCGATCGCGCCCATTGGCTGGAGGAGGAGGTTGCCGTCCTCGCCGATCCCGGCAGCTACGAAACGCTGCCGGAAGACAGCTGGCGACGCCTGAAAGCCAAGGTGCGCGGCCGCAAGAGCCTTGCCGTGCTGATCGAACTGGCGGCCTGGCGCGAACGTCTGGCGCAATCGCAGGATGTGCCGCGCAACCGCGTGCTGCGTGACGAGCAGCTCTACGACATCGCCAACCAGATGCCGGCAACGATCGAACAATTGGGCGACATGCGGTCGCTGTCTGCAGGGTTTGCCCGTTCGGCGCGGGCGCGCGAAATTCTCGATTGCGTCGAGGCCGGACTGGCCCGTGATCTCAAAACTTTGCCGGCACCCGAGCAGGGCGTGGTGGTGCCACCGGAGAAGACGGCGCTGGTCGATCTGCTGCGCGTGCTGCTGAAGGCCGCGGCGGCGCGCAACCGTGTGGCGCCGCGCCTGATCGCCGACACCGAGGACATCGAACGCATCGCCGTCGAGAAGGCGCCGGACGTCCCCGCCCTGAAAGGCTGGCGCGGCCAATTATTTGGCGCCGATGCGTTGCGCCTGAAGGCCGGAGACCTGGCGCTTTCCGTCGAGCGTGGCGAAGTCGTCGCCGTGCCGGTTGCCGCGAAGGCGTGACGGGCCCCGCGTCGCGCATGCTGCGACGGAAGCGGGCGGCACCAGCGTTTCCCAATCACAACCGCGTTGGTGATGGCGAGTTCGAGAGCACTTGAACCGCCGCAGCGCCCGCTCAAGGAGTGATCATGACGATTGGTGCACTCATCGCCCGCATTCCGACCGCGTCCCGGCGGATCATTGTTGCGGCCGCGGTGCTGCTGGCCCATGGCACGGCGTACGCGGCCGAACCACAGCGCGGCGCCATGGCCGCGTGCCGCACCGATGTCGCCACGTTCTGCGCTGGCATCGAGGCGGGCGGGGGCAAGAAAATGCGCTGCCTGCAGGACAATCGCACCAAGCTGTCACCCGGCTGCGCGGCCTCGGTCGATGCGCGATTGGCCAGCCGTGCCGCCGGTTCGGGCGACCCGGGTGCGGTCGTGCCGCCGCCCGCGCCGGGACAGACAGCCCCGCAGGCCCAACCGCCCGCAAAAGGTGCAAGTCCGCTGCCTGCGGCCACGCCGTTGCGCTTGTCCATGCGCGCCTGCCGCACGGATGCTGCGACGCTGTGCGCCAGCGTCGAACGCGGCCGCGGTGGTCGCATCAAGTGCCTGATGGACAACCAGGCCAAGCTCAGCGCCGAGTGCACCGCGGCCATCACGGCCGTGCGATCGCAGCAGCAACAGCAGCAGCAGACCAATCGCGCGGCCTGCACCGCCGACGTCGCCAAGCTCTGCCCCGATGCGCGAGGCCCGGCCCGACAACAGTGCCTGCAAGCGAACCAAGCGCAACTCTCGCCCGCCTGCGCCGACAGGCTCGCCCATCGCGCCGCCAACCAGGCCCGTCGCACCGATGCACCGGCGGCGAAACCGTAGACCACAAAGCAAGCTGGCGCATTAATCTGCCGTTCGTCCGCTTCCATCCTTCCGCCACCGTCGGCCGCGTGCCCATTGCCCAGAGCCCGCGCATCAGATAGCCCCGTCGGCGGAGGGGTTCATGAGCTACTGGGTCTATATCGTCGCCTGCGCCGACGGCACCTATTACACCGGCATCGCCACCGACATTGTGCGCCGCATGGCCGAGCACAACGGCGACAAGCCCAGAGGTGCGCGCTATACGGCTGCGCGGCGCCCCGTGGCCTTGCAGTATCAGGCCGCCTTTCCGACGCGCTCGGAGGCGCAAAAGGAAGAAGCGCGCATTAAAAGCCTGTCGCGCGCCGCCAAATCTGACTTGATCAAGTCTGCGCTGACCACGGCAACCGCGAAATCGTCGCCGACAGGCCCATTGCCTGCCGCAGCCCTGCTTGAGACCGCCTGATGCAAGGGCTTTTCACGACGATCCGCTTGGCGCTCGATATCCTCACCATGCCGGTGAATGGCATCGCCTTCGCCGTCGGCACGATCCTCGGTTCGGTGCTGACGCCGCTCGCCGGCCGGTCGGGGCTGCACAGCGCCGTGCCGCTGGTGGTGGTGATGCCTATTGCATCGACGCTCGATCCCGCCACCGGTCTGATCCTGCTGGGCGCCATGTTGGCTGCCGGCCTTGCGACGACCGTCGGCGCAGGACAGTCGGGACACAGCCGCCGCGTGTTTGCGCTGCCCGTCATCGCCATGCTCGTCGCTGCAGCCCTCGTCGCCCTGAGTGAACCGCTGTCGGCCCTCATTCAGGGCCTGTCATCGACCGCAACTGTGGCGCTGTTGGCGCTCGCCGCGGCGTTGGCGGTGATCCGCGCGCACACGCTTTCGTTTGCGGCGTGGCGGCAGACAGCCCTGCTCCTGCCCGCCGGCGTCGCGCTGCAGCTGAGCCCTTTTGCGCTGCTCGACACCGCGAATCGCAGCCCCATGCCGCTGCTGCTGGGGCTGCTCGTTATCGGACCGGCGCTCGTCAGCCTCGTCTGGCCGGCGCGCCACGGCCGCACCTGGCCGACCAGCGGACCCGAGATGCGGTCCGGTGACGATCACGCCGACATGCCCCTATCGCTTCTCCCGGCCTTTCTCGCGGGCCTCCCCGTCACGCTGATTGCCGCGCTCATCGCCTTGACCCTGGGCGAAAGCGGGCTTCGCCTCGGCCCGCGGTTGATGACGCAACGGCCCAAGATCGTGCTGGGCCTGCTTGGCGCCGTCGTCGCCGCCAGCCTGCTCGTCGTCTCGGTCCGCTGGCTTGCCGCCCACGTCAGGCGACCGTCGTGGCGTCTGGGCCTCGCACCCGATCTCAGCGAACGCCTGATCGCGCTGCTGTTTGTCGTGCTGGCACTGGCCGCCACATGGAAAGCCGGAACCGACGCTGCAAGCCTGACGATGCTGGCCGCCACCGCCGCCACCAGCGCCATAGCACTGTATTTCAGCATCGATCTGGCGCCGCTGGTCCTCGGCCTCGTCATCGGCCATCTCATGCAGCCGGCGCTGGCGATAGCCAGCAAAGCCGCCGACGGGCATCCGGCTGCGGCCGTGCTCGAAGCCCCGCTGGCGCTGCTCCTGCCAAGTGTGGCGGCCATTGCCGCAGCACTTGCCTGGCCATGGCTGATCGGCCCTGTCCGTGCCAGACTTACAGCCCCGCAATAAAGCCAACCCATGGTCCGCCGCGTGGCCCTCCGCGATTTCACATCCCAGCGCCTGTTTGTCGACCAGCCCTTGGCGGCCGAAACCGAGCTGACGTGCACACCCGAGCAGGCCAGCTATCTGCGCACGGTGCTGCGTCTGCCCGACGGCTCGGCGCTGCTCGTCTTCAACGGCCGCGACGGGGAGTGGCGCGTGACGCTGCGGCATGCCGGCAAACGCGGTGTGACACTGCAGATGGCCACGCCGACGCGCCCGCAGGAGACCGGCCCCGACCTCTGGTATGTGTTCGCCCCGCTCAAACGCTCCCGTCTCGACTACATGGTGCAGAAGGCCGTCGAGATGGGCGCGAGCCGCCTCGTGCCCGTCTTGACACAGCACACCGTCGCTGAGCGCGTGAACCTCGATCGCATGCGCGCCAATGCCATAGAAGCGGCCGAACAATGCGGCATTCTCAGCATTCCCGCCTGCGAGGAGCCCGTAAAGCTTGCGGCAATTCTCGCATCCTGGCCGGCGGAGCGACGTCTCATCTTCTGCGACGAAGGCGCGGCGCTCGCCAATCCGATCGATGCCTTGAAAGCGCTGCCGCCGGGCCCGATGGCTGTTCTCATTGGACCCGAAGGCGGCTTTTCCGACCTCGAACGCGCGCAGATCGCAGCCAAGCCATTTGCGCACCCCATCAGCCTTGGCCCACGCATCATGCGTGCCGACACCGCCGCCGTCGCCGCTCTCGCCGTACTCAACGCAACCCTCGGCGACTGGCATTGACAGCGGAACGCGGCTCACCAAACTGGCGCAAAGGATGAAAAACCCATGAGCCAGATGACCGAGTCCCTGAAAATCGCGCTCGCGCAGTTGAACCCTACGGTCGGCGACATCGCCGGCAACGTCGCCAAACTACACGCCGCCCGCGACACGGCGCGAGACCTTGGTGCCGATCTTGTCGTGCTGCCGGAGTTGTTCCTCGCGGGCTATCCGCCGGAGGATCTGGTGCTGAAGCCCGCCTTCGCCGACGCCTGCCGGGCCGCCGCCGAAGCCTTTGCCCGCACAACATCCCTAGCCGGACCGGCGGTGCTGTTTGGCTGCATCTGGCCCGATAGCGCGGACGGCGTCCGCAAAGTCTACAACGCGGTCGTGCTGGCCGACGCCGGTCGCATCGTCGGCGTCCGCTACAAGGTCGACCTGCCCAACTATGGCGTGTTCGACGAAAAGCGCGTGTTCTCCGCCGGCCCGCTGCCCGGCCCGTTGCTGTTCCGCGGCGTCAAGCTGGGCGTGCCGGTCTGCGAGGACATCTGGCAGGACGAGGTGGTCGAGTGCCTCGCCGAATGCGGCGCTGAGATTCTGATCTCGCCGAACGGCTCGCCATTCGATTGGCCCAAGCCCGACCTGCGCATGAATGTGGCCGTCGCCCGCGTGAAAGAAAGCGGCCTGCCGCTGATCTATCTCAACCAGATCGGCGGCCAGGACGAACTGGTTTTCGACGGCGCGTCGTTCGTGCTCAACGCCGACCTGAGCCTGGCCGTGCAGATGCCCGCCTGGCGCGAGCACGTCACCCTGACCACTTGGTCGCGCGGCAAGGACGGCAAGGACGGCAAGGGCGGCAAGGACGGCGGCTGGGCCTGCGCCATTGGCGAGCGTGCGGCACTCCCCGATCTCGACGCCGCCGCCTATCATGCCTGCGTGCTGGGATTGCGCGACTACGTGACCAAGAACGGGTTCCCGAGCGTCGTGCTCGGCATGAGCGGCGGTGTCGACAGCGCGCTGGTCGCGGCCATGGCGGTCGATGCACTCGGCGCCGACAAGGTTCATTGCGTGATGCTGCCCTATAAATTCACCTCATCCGACAGCCTCGACGATGCCGCGGCGTGCGCCCGCGCGCTCGGCTGCCGCTACGACAACATCGATATCGCGCCGGCCGTCGAAGGCATTTACGCGATGACCGGGCCGTTGTTTGCCGGCCGCCCACGCGACATCGCTGAAGAAAACGTGCAGAGCCGCGTGCGTGGCACCACCTTGATGGCGATCTCCAACAAGTTCGGCTCCATGCTGCTGACGACGGGCAACAAGAGCGAGATGAGCGTCGGCTATTGCACCATCTACGGCGACATGAACGGCGGCTTCAATCCGATCAAGGATCTTTACAAGCTGGAAGTCTATCGCCTCTGCCGCTGGCGCAATGCCCACACGCCGCATGACGGCAAAGGTCCAGCCGGCATCGTTATTCCCGAGCGCATCATCACCAAGGCGCCGACCGCCGAACTCCGCGAAAACCAGAAAGACCAGGACAGCCTGCCGCCCTACGAGGCGCTCGACGACATGCTGAAGTGCCTCGTCGAAGATGAGATGCCGCTCGGCCAAATCATCGCCCGCGGCCACGATCAGGCCACCGTCCAACGCATCGCGCGGCTGCTGAATGTCGCCGAATACAAGCGGCGGCAGGCGGCACCCGGCGTCAAAATTTCCGCCCGCAACTTCGGCCGCGACAGACGTTACCCGATCACCAACCTCTTCCGCGAGGACGTGGCGGGCTACACCGTCGATCCGAACTCCGCGCCAAAGCTCGCCACGGCCTCAGCAGAAGGCGTGGAATAATCTCCAGGACCAAAGAACTTTAGCTCTGAACGTCCAACCTCGTATCGCAACTGCCGTGAAGGGACGTACGCACACACCGACGCCCCTTACTTTTGTTCGCCTCGAAATTGGAACCGACAGCAGACATCCGCGCCCTGGCATTGCTTGTGCAGGCTTATGCAGAGCGCACAGGTCCGCCATCTCTGCCTATCGCTCGGTCACGCCAACGGCCCGGTCTGGAACAGCGTCACGCGCAGCCCGCCGTGCGCGACCGGCGCTGTGGGGGGCTGGAACGGCAGGCCCGTCATCTCCGCCAGAAAAGTTTCCGTCGTCACGATGCCGACGCGCCAGCCGGTGAAGCGTTGCAGCAGGATTTGCCCCAAGGCGCGGTAGAGTGGAAACAGCGCCTTCTTATCGCTGATGCGCGTGCCATAGGGCGGGTTGGCCATCACGAGGCCCGGCGGACCCTCGGGCGCCACGATGTCGCTGATCGTGCAGTGTTTGAATTCTGTGAACTCGGCGACACCCGCGCGCTCGGCATTGGCGCGGCTCATGGTGATCGCGGCCGCGTCCCGGTCGCTGCCGTAGAAGCGGTGCTGCGGCGTGCGCGCACTTTTTACCGCGCGCATGCGTTGCCATGCCTCTGCGTCGAAATTTGCGAATTGCTCGAATGCAAACCGCCGTGCGCGGCCGGGATTGAGCCCTGCCGCGATCTCCGCCGCCTCGATGACGAACGTGCCCGATCCGCACATCGGATCGACGACCGGCTCGCGCCCGTCGTAGCCGCATTGCCGCAGAAACAGCGACGCCATGGTCTCGCGCATCGGCGCCATGTTGACGGTCTGCTTGTAGCCGCGCTTGTGCAGCAGGTCACCCGACGTATCGACGCTGAAGGTGCACACATCGTGTTCGATCCGCGCCCGAACGAGCACCTCCGCGTCCAGCGATGCAGCCGCGCCCAGCACCGCTCGGATGGCGGTCTCGATCCGCTCGGCGGCAGCGTCGGAGTGGTAGATGCGCGACTTCTTGCACGTCACCTCCACCCGGAAGGGCACATCGGCGCGCAGAACCTCGGCCCACGCCACGCGCCGCGCCCGCAAATCGAGGTCGGCCAGATGCAGAACCTTAAACTCAGCCAGCCGCGCCAGCACGCGCCCGGCGCCACGCACCCAAAGGTTCGCGCGCCACACTTCCGGCCAACCGCCCTTGATCGTGACGCCACCCGGAACCGCTTTGACCTGCTTGAACCCCTTTGTGCGCACCTCCGCGCACAGCGCCGCCTCGAGCCCTGGGGCTGCGACCAGAAATATCTCGAATTGTCCGTCTCGGCTCATGGCGCCTGCATAGCGACAAGCGCGTCCGTCAGCGATAGCTTTTGTGCGGCGCCCCTTCCCCGATCGAGGCGACCTCCCACCCCACGCTTGTCGGCGCCCAGCACTCGTGGCAACCTCACACCCATGACCGAACCCCTGAAACGCCGCTCCTTTGAGCCGGGCCACCACCGCAAGTTCCTCGTTGTCGCCGACGAGAGCCGCGAGGTCGAGAGCGCGCTGCTGTTTGCCGCCGGCCGTGCCCAGCGCTCGGGCGGGCAGATCAAGCTGCTGTACGTCGTCGAACCCGACGCCCAGTTCTGGGGCGGTGTCCGGCAGGTGCAGATCGACGAAGAGACGAACAAAGCCAAGGCATTGTTCCGCCTCTTTCGGCGAAAACTGACCCACGAAGGCTTCGATGACGTGGTGTGCGAGGAAAGCATCGTCGAAGGCAAGCGCGTCGATATGATCGGCCAGGAGATCGAAAAGGACGAGGATATCGCTATTCTGGTGCTCGGTGCCGCAGTGGACGCAAAAGGCCCCGGCCCGCTGATTTCGGCGCTCGTGGCCGGCGCCACCGCTGGCAAGTTCCCCATTCCGATCACCATCGTGCCGGGTGGCTTGTCAGTTGACGCCATCAAATCCATGACCTGATCAACGCCATGACATGACTGAAAAAGGCGCCGCACGACAAATCCAGGCCCAGCCGGGGCAAGCTCCGGCATGGTGGAGCCGCAGGCCTGATCTGACAGGTTTGTGAACCACCCCGCCTTGCCCGCAGGCCTCATCTAACCTATGTCCCATACAAGAACAGGTACCATGGACGGCCAGTGCGGTCCCCCGGGTTGCCTGTGCTCATGCCCCCTGCGGGAACGAGGCGACCATGTTCATCCAGACCGAAGCGACCCCCAATCCAGCCACCCTCAAGTTCATCCCCGGCAAGGATGTGCTCGGCGACGGTGCGGTCGATTTCCGAGCCCGCGATGAGGCCATGGCCTCTCCCCTGGCCGTGCGGATCTTCGACGTCGAGGGCGTCACCGGCGTCTTCCTGGGCGGCGACTTCATCTCGGTCACCAAAGGCGACGTCGAGTGGAGCCACATCAAGCCAGCTGTCCTCGGCGCCATCATGGAGCACTACCTGTCTGGCGCGCCGGTCATCGAGGGCGACGACACCCACGAGAACGCCCGCGGCATTTATGATGCAAAAGACGAGGAAACCGTCACGACGATCAAGGAATTGCTGGAAACGCGCGTGCGCCCGGCCGTGGCACACGACGGTGGAGATATCGTTTTTCACAGCTTCCAGGACGGCGTCGTCTCGCTGCACATGCGGGGTGCGTGCTCGGGTTGCCCCAGTTCCACCGCGACCCTGCGCAACGGCATCGAAAACCTCCTCAAACACTTCTGCCCGGAAGTGCAGGAAGTGCGCGCCGTCTGACGCGGCTTGGCAACCGCTGCGCTTGAGCCGGCCCGCGCGCGTGCGTAGGTCGGCTCTCCCAGGACATAACCCTACGAACCCAACGCACCCAACAAAAACAGCCCGAGAACCCAGCATGACGACTCGCCTCGATCCGGCCGCTATGAAGCAACTCTTTCTCGAAGCGCGCACGCAGAACAAATGGCAGGCAAAGGATGTGTCCGACACGCTCCTGCATGAGTTGATCGACGTCATGAAAATGGCGCCTACCAGCGCCAACTGCTCGCCGGCGCGCATCATGTTCGTCAAAACGCCGGCGGCGAAGGAGCGTCTGAAGGCCTGCCTCGCTCCGGGCAATGTCGACAAGACGATGAGCGCACCTGTGTGCGCCATCATTGGCCACGACATGCGCTTCTACGACCATCTGCCGAAGCTGTTCCCGCATACGGACGCCAAGGCCTGGTTCGTCGGCAAAGACGAGCACATCGGCATGACCGCCTTCCGCAACGGCACCCTGCAGGGCGCCTACTTGATCTTGGCGGCGCGCGCCCTGGGGCTCGACACCGGCGCCATGTCCGGCTTCGATAATGCCAAAGTCGATGCCGCGTTCTTTGCCGACAGCACGATCAAGTCGAATTTTCTCTGCAATATCGGCTATGGCGACCCTGCCGGTGTGATGGCACGCTCGCCGCGCTTCACGTTCGACGAAATGGCGCAGATCGTCTAGATCTGAACGACGCGGTGGCACGCGCTCACACTATGGTCTGTGCGTGATGGCATGAATGTGCTGGCGTTCGATACATGTTTTGGGGCCGTTTCCGCAGCCGTGCGCTATCGCAATGGTCGCGGTGAATGGGTCCTGTGCGAGGCCTACGAGACCATCGCATCGGGTCACGCTGAACGACTCTTGCCGCTCATCGGCGAGGTCATGGATGGCGCCGGTCTCACCTACGCCCAACTCGATCGCATCGCCGTAACCATCGGTCCCGGCGGTTTCACCGGACTGCGCTGCGGCGTCGCGACCGCGCGCGCCATGGCGCTGGCGACGGGGTTGCCTGTCGTCGGCCTCTCCAGTCTTGCGGTGATGGCCGAACGCGCGCGTCTGCTGCTCGGCCCAAGTCGCGGCGAGCGGCCGCTCGTCATCGCGGTCGACGCCCGCCGCGGCGCCCTCTACATGCAAACTTTTGGCGAAACCGCCGGCGATCCGCTGAAGCCTGCGGAACTGGTCGACGGCCAGGAGGTAGCGCAACGCCTACCGAGCGGCGCCATCGTCGTCGCCGGCTCTGGCGGAGCCTTGATCACAGCAACCGTGCATCGCAGCGACATCGAATGCGTGCTGCCCGATCTGCAACCTCATGCGCGACAACTTTCCCTGCTTGCGCCGATCCTCACGCCTGTGCAACGAATTGGCCCGCTTTATCTCCGCCCGGCCGACGCCAAGCCGCCCTCGACCTTGCCCCTCTCTCGGAGGCTCTCATCATGACTGTGCCACAGCCGCCCGTGCGGGATAAGCGGCTCGTCAGCCTGCTCTGGGCCACAATGGAGCACGCCGAGAGTATCGCCCAATGCCACGCGACGCTGTTCCCCGAGGCCTGGAGCGTCGACAGTTTCCGCCAGTTACTGGCGCACCCAGGTTCCGTTGCACTGGTGGCGCGGCATGGTCTGGCGCAGGAGACGGTGGGCTTCATCATCGGGCAGTTGGCGGCGGACGAGGCGGAGATCCTGACCTTCGGCGTCGACAAGGACTGGCAACGCCTCGGCATCGGCCGGCGGCTGATCGAGGGTCTGGAGCGGGCCGCGGTTCGCAGCGAAGCCAAGAAGCTGTTTCTCGAAGTTGCTGAAGACAATCTTCCGGCCCTCGTGCTCTACAGCCGCAAGGGCTTCAAGGAGGTTGGCCGACGCAAAGGCTATTACCAGCGCCCGCCCGGCCCGCCCGTTGATGCGCTTAATCTGGTGCTCCCTTTGGGTCCGGCCTGACACGATCCGCGATGCAGCGAGCTGCACCGCTGGATGGCTGAACTGACGCGTCGAGTTGCAGCAGCGCCACAGCGCCATGGTTGCCGCACCACACTGTTTCTTGCGCTTGTGCCTGCCTTACGGCTTTACGACGCCCTTGCGACGCGCTATTCATGCCGTCAATGGTGCAATGCAGCATTGCCCTTTCGTCGCAAGCGCTCAAACTGGCCGATTGCGACAAAACCTGGGCGAACTGTAACGGCTTGCCAACCGTCCCGGGGCAAGCTTCCGCACCTTATCTGTCGTGTGGAGTGCTTGGCATGCCGTTCTTCGGTCGCCCAGACCAGCCCTCGGATCGCTCCGGCGGTCCCGCTATGCCTATTGCCCACAAAAAGGTGTTCATCAAGACCTTCGGGTGCCAGATGAACACCTATGACAGCGAGC
>JANYHP010000371.1 GCA_025359005.1 Hyphomicrobiaceae bacterium
ACCAACCGCCCGATCATCGCCGATCGTCACCGTCGCCGCATCGCATTTGAGTGCTCAGCCTCTGGGCGCTGAATATGCGAGCGGCGCGGCGACTGCTCTCCTTCCCTCGACAAATTTGAAACGCGCTGTCCTGCACGGCGCGTTTTTTTCTGTTTCTTCGGCTGCCGTGAGGCATTGGTTGCGGCGTCATCGACGATCGTGCCAGCGCCGGAACAGGGCCCTTTCGTGAATAATAAAATTGTCCTGCAGGCTCACTCCTGGTGGAAACCGGTGTGTGATCGTGGTTAATTGGGGCGAGGCACGCGACCGCCAATCATGACAGCGTCGCAGGGCCGCCAATTCAGTTTTCAGCCACCGCCAAGAAAGAAACGTCGATGCGCTTTGAAATCAGCAAAACCCTCGCCTCGCGTAGCGCCCTGTCGGCACTCGCCGCTGCAGCCGTTTTCATCGCAGCCGCTGGCGGCGCCCAGGCGGCTGGCGCCTGTGTGAACAAAGCGGGCGAAGGAACCAACTCGACCCTCGATGGCGCCAAGTTCCAGGCCTGGGAAGCGGTATTGCAGGCCACCGACTGGGGCATCTGGGGTGCCATGATGGCATCGAAGCAGGAAGTTGGTAATGCTCCCGGCATGACCGTCTCGAACCTGCGGTCGACCTGCAAGCCGGGCGGTCTCGGACACACCTGCGTCGTCCAGGCAACGCTTTGCCGCAAGTAAGCTGACGCGTTGCGGTCACGGGTCGCGCATCGCTGAAGCGAGTGTGCGCGAACCCTTCGAAGGGAGGCGCCTGCGAAGCGCATCCCGCAGGCGGGGCGCGCGGTGGCTCTCGGCCGCTGGCGCACTGCCCAGGCGTTCACAGGGCTGCGCAGAAGCCGGCTGCGGTCCCTGCACCGTGAGGGTCAGTAGAACACCAGCACTGCGACGGCGGCGCTGCCTGCCGTCACCCACCAGAATTCTTGCGACAGCCGGCGCATCCAGAATCGGACCAGCACTGGCAGCAACCGCCACGGAATGCCGCGAAGCCATGCTGCCGCCAGCCCGAAGACCAGGCCCACGGTGCCGGCGATGACGCCATTGATCAGCGACGGTGCCGCGTCGCTGCCAGGCATCGCGGCCATATCCACAGCCACGAACCCGACGATTGCGGCGACGACAATCAGCACCGCATGCAGGACAAATCGCAGCAGCCGCCGCATGATACCTGCGCTCCAGGGACGCCGGCGACGAGCGCCCGGCCGCGAAATGGGACTTCGGTGCCAGATACTAACGCCGCGACTTTAACAGGGATTTAACGCTCCCTGCACAACCGCGCGCGCCCTTCCCCTGCCCGACCACCGCTCTGCCGCCTGCAGGGTGCGGCGCGCCGCTTCCGTGCCGATCGCTTGCCGCATCCGGCTACTGTTACGCCATTGCCGCTGCGCACAGCGTTGGCGTCATTCAGCATGGGCGCGAACCCGGCGCACGACGAGGCGGCCCTGCACCACCTGTTGCGGTCCGCATGCGTGACGCACTATGGCTTCGGCATCGACGGGTTATGAGCAGGCTGCAGTCCTGCAAGCACACAGGCAGAGTTTGATGACCACCACAGACATCGACCCCTATCATCATCTGCACGATGAAAACTTTGCCGATGCCTATGCGCGCGGCCGTGTCGGTGCGACCGCCATGGTGACGATGGCGGGCCGGGCGGCGACCAGCCTGGATGGCGCGTGGACCTTTGTGCTCGACCTCTATGACGAAGGCCTGCGCCAGCGCTGGTTTGCCGATCAGGTTGCACCCGTAGAGACTTGGGCCGCGCCGCGCGACTATGATGGCGGCGGCTGGCAGACGATCACCACCCCGTCATCGTGGAACATGGTGCGGCCGGAGTGGTTCTATTTCGAGGGTGGCGCCTGGTACGGACGCACCCTCCAGCTCGATCCAATCGTGGCCGGCGAGCACGTGCTGGTGCGCATCGGGGCTGCCAACTATGAAGCGCGCGTGTTCCTCAACGGCCGCTTCGTCGGCAGCCATCGCGGCGGCTCGACGCCGTTCTTCATCGACATCACGGCAGCGGCGCGCGCGGGAGAAAACTGGCTGTTGATCCAGGTCGACAATCGCCGTCGCAGCGACCGCGTGCCGATGCACCACACCGACTGGTTCAACTATGGCGGGCTCTATCGCGAAATCAGCCTGGTGCGACTGCCCGCTGTGTTCATCCGCGACTTTGCGGTGATGTTGGCACCGGGCACGGACGGACAGCGCGTTCGCGCGGAGGTGTCATTATCAGCGCCGCTCGATGCGGAGGCGGTGGTCTCGATTGCCGGCCTCGGCGGGCCGTGGCGCATCGCGGTCAAAGGCGGCAAAGGCACGCTCGAGTTCGACGCGCGCCCGGAGCTGTGGAGCCCTGACGCGCCGAAGCTCTACGATGTATCGCTGTCGTGCACGGGGGACACTGTGCGGGACCGCATCGGCTTCCGAACGCTCGCGGTTCGGGGCGAGCACATTCTGCTCAACGGGCAGGACCTCCTTCTGCGCGGCATCTGCGTCCATGAAGACGACGTCGACCACGGCAAAGTCAGCAGCGATGACGATATTCGACGCCGCTTTGCACATGCCAAGGCGTTGGGCTGCAACTTCATGCGGCTCGCGCATTATCCCCATCATGAGCGCGCCGCCGAGATTGCTGACGAAGTTGGCATGCTGCTGTGGGAGGAAATCCCGGTCTATTGGGCGATCGAGTTCGCCAACGCCGACACCTATGCCGACGCCGAGAACCAGCTGCACGAACTGATCCGCCGCGACCGCAACCGGGCGAGCGTGATCATCTGGGGCGTGGGTAACGAAAATGCCGACACCGACGCGCGGCTGTCGTTCATGGGACGCCTTGCGGACGCTGCAAAAAAAGCAGACCCGAGCCGGCTCGTCTCGGCCGCATGCCTGATCAACCGCGAGACGTTCGCCATCCAGGACCGGCTCACCGAGCACCTCGATATCATCGGCATCAACGAATACTTCGGCTGGTATGAGCCGGACTTCGAGGGCTTGCGGCGACTGCTCAAAAACTCAAGGCCGGGCAAGCCCGTGATCATCACCGAGACCGGCGCAGACGCGGTCGCAGGCTCGCGTGGCAGCGATACGACGTTCTTCACCGAGGACAAGCAGGCGGCTGTCTATCGCGAGCAGCTATCGATCCTTGCTACAGCCGATTATGTGCGCGGCATCTGCCCATGGATTCTTTACGATTTCCGCACCGAGCGACGGCAGGCGGCGCTCCAGCAGGGCTGGAACCGCAAGGGCCTGCTGGCGGCCGACAAGACAACGCGCAAGCTGGCGTTCGACGTGCTGGCTGACCACTATCGCCGTCTCGCGGACACAGAGCACTGACGGCGCACGATGGCGTCGATCAGTGTTGCTGTTGCTTGGCCCGCGTCACCATCTGCGTGGGATTGACGAAGCGTAGCGCAACGATGAGCCAGACGAGCGTGGTCAACATGTAGACCACCGCCATCGCGTCCACGGATTGGACGGCGCGAACGCCGGCTGCAAACACCGCATAATAAAGCGCGACCACCAGCGTCTGGCTGCCGGGGCCTGCTGTGAGGAATGTCAGCTCGAACATGGCGATCGTCCGCACCAGCACCAGCAGCAACGCCGCCAGCGCGCCGGGCAGCAACAACGGCACGAGCACGTGGACGAACAGCCGGAACGTACTGGCGCCGAACACGCGCGCCGCCGCCTCGATCTTTGGATCGATCTGCTCGATGAACGGGATCATTACGAGGATGACGAACGGCACCGCCGGCACAAGATTGGCCGCGATCACGCCGGACATGGTACCGCCAAGGCCGGACTTGTAAAGAACGGTTGCCAACGGAATGCCATACGTGACGGGCGGCACCAGCAGCGGCAGCAGGAACAACAGCATCACCAGCTTCTTGCCGGGAAATTCGCGTCGGGCCAGCGCGTATGCAGCCGGAATGCCGAGCAGCGCCGACAGCGCCACCACCGCGAAGACGACCTCGAACGTGACGATCAACAGGTCGTCGAGCTGGAACTCGTCCCAGGCGGAAATGTACCACTTCGGTGTCCAGCCCGCCGGCAGCCACGTCCCGAGCCAGCGCGTGGCAAAGGAACTGGTGACAACCGTGCCGATCATGGCCAGCAGGTTGACGACGAAAAAGCCGGTCAACACCCACACGATGGTGACCCAGGCTCGCTCGGCGATGGGGCGACTTTGCTGCAAGGATCAACCCTTTCCGCCGCTGGCGGGGCCACGATAGAATAAACCGCGCAGCGACATGACCGCGACGATGACCGCCAGCAGCACGGCCGCCATGACCATGGCAATCGCCGAGGCAAGCGAATAGTCATACTGCTCAAAAGCCGCCTCATAGGCCGCAATCGAGATAACCCGTGTTGGCCCGGCCGGCGCGCCGAGCAGCACAGCCGAAGGGAATACCGAGAATGCCTGCACGAAGCCGAGGCAGAACGTGACGCCGAGCCCCGGCACCAGCAGCGGCAACAGGATGTGCCGGAAGCGTGACGATGCTTTCGCGCCGAGCGTCGACGCGGCCTGTTCGAGCACAGGATCAATGCCGGTCAGATAAGACAGCACGAGCAGAAACGTGAAGGGAAAGCCGGTGATCACCAGCGACAGAAACACGCCGGTATAGTTGTGCACGAGCTTGAGCGGTGTGGCGCTGAGCCCCAGCGTCATCACGGTGCGGTTGAACCAGCCTTGTGGTCCGAAATAATTGAGCATGCCCTCCGCGACCAGCACGGTGCCCAACGTGATCGGCAGCACCAGGATCGTGGTCAGCAGGCGCTGGTTGCGCATGCGCCGTACACGAAAGGCAATGGGAATCGCCGCCACCAGATTGAGCACCGTGACCGGCACCGCCAGCCAAAGCGTCTTGCCGATGGTCTCGTACAGAAACGGATCTGAAAAAAACTTCACGTAGTTGCCGAAGATGCTACCGTCCTTGGGATGCAGCGACAGCCAGAGGCCGTAGAAGAACGGGTACACGAACAGCGCCACCAGCAAGGCAGCCGCCGGTAACACCAGCAAGGTCACGGCATCGAGGCCATGGGACGCAAGCCGCAGGCGCAAAGGCGGTGGCGGTGTGTCGCCCACACTCATGCGGTCTCTCCGTCGAACACCAGCACGCGCGACGGATCGGCGGCGAGCGTCACAGGCTCGCCGGTCTTGAGACGATGGCCGGAGCGGAAGAACAATTCAACGCCGCCGGGACCACGTGCCGAGCCAAAGAAATTGTGGCCGCGATATTCGCAGACCTCGACGGTTGCGGCGAGGCCGGAAGGCGCGGCCTGCAGATCGTCCGGACGGATCGCGGCAATCGCCGACGTGCCGGCGAGCGCGGCGCGCGGCAAACCGCTGAGCGACGTGCCGCCGACGTCGAGCGTCACGGTGTCGCCGGCGCGGCCGGTGATGCGGCCGGGGATACGATTGCGGAAGCCCATGAAGTCGGCCACGTCCAAGGTCGCCGGGCGCAGATAAAGATCCTCCGGCGTGCCGATCTGGCGGACTTCACCGTCACGCATCACGACGATGCGATCGGCCAGCGACATCGCTTCATCCTGGTCGTGCGTGACGTACAGCGTAATCGATCCGAGCCCGGCATGAATGCGGCGGATTTCCTGGCGCATTTCCAGGCGCAACTTGGCGTCCAAATTGGACAGCGGCTCGTCCATCAGCACCAGCGGCGGCTCGATGACGATGGCGCGGGCGATGGCCACGCGCTGCTGCTGGCCGCCGGAGAGCTGGCCCGGCAATTTGTCAACCTGTTGTTCGAGCCGAACCGTGGCGACGGCCGCATCGATGCGCGTCTTCGCCTCCGACCGCGGCACGCCCCGCATGCGCAGCCCGAAGCCGATGTTGTCGCGGACGCTCATGTGCGGGAACAGCGCGTAGTTCTGGAAAACCATGCCGAAGCCGCGATCTTCAGCGCCCAGCGTATCAATACGGGTGTCGTCGAGCCAGATCGAGCCGCGCGTCGTCGGCAACAGGCCCGCGATGCAGTTCAACGCCGTGGACTTGCCGCAGCCGGACGGGCCGAGCAACGCCACGAACTCGCCCCGCTCGACCGAGAACGTCAGGTCTTTCAGCGCGTTCAGTCGCCCGAAGTCGCGGCCCAGATGATCCAGGCGCAGGGTTTTGAAGGTCTGCAGCGATGTCGCCATAGTGTCGTTCGACCGGAATGAGAGGAGACCTGATCAGCGCTCGCCTATGGCCCACCAGCCAGACCTCGGCGGACCCGAGATCTGGCCAATGGAGACGCCGGCACGTGCCGCATGCTCACTTGGTCTTTTTGGCGCCGATCATTTCGTCCCACATGCGGAACGCGACGACCATCTTGTCAGGATCAAGCGGCAGCTCGGCCGGCACTTCGGCAATCAGCTTATCGTATTCCGGGCGGCCGAATTCCGCGATCGCCTTCCGGCTCTCTTCCGGCGCCATCGACAGCGGCACATCCTTAACGGCTGGGCCCGGATAGGCATAGCCCTGATCGTAGGTCACCGCCTGCTGCTCTTTCTGCAGCATGAAAGTCATCAGGTCGATGATGACGGCGACCTTGTCGTCCGACAGGCCCTTGGGCATGCACATGAAGTGCGCGTCCATGATCCAGCGGAAGCCCTTCAACGTCGTGATCGCCGCATTTTTCGGCACCACGCCGATGATGCGCGGGTTCAAGTCCCAGCCCGTCATCGAGGCCAGCATGTCGCGCGAGCCTTCGCCCAGCTCCTTCATGGTGGAGCCCGTTCCGGTCGGGTAGTATTCGATGTTTTCGCCGATCGCCTTGAGGTAGGCCCAGGTCTTGTCCCAGCCTTTGACCGGGTCTTTTGGGTCCGTGTCGCCGAGAATATAGGGCAAGCCCATCATGAATTCGCGACCGGGGCCGGAGTTGGCGGGACGCGCATAGATGAAGCGGTTCGGGTTGGCCTTGGTCCAGGCGAGCAGTTCCTCGGCCGTCGTCGGCACTTGCTTGACGCGCTCGGGCGCGTACTCGATGATCGGGCCACCGGGCGAATAGATGACGATGATGCCCTGGCCCTTTGTCAGGGTCTGGATCTTGGCCGCCCCTGGCAACAACACGTCGTCGAGCTTGGGCAGGGCGCTCGCATATTTCGGCAGCAGTTCGACCCACAATTTCTGATCAATCCCGGCCGACAAACCGTCGAGCCCGGTGAGCACCAGATCGATGTCGACGCGGTTGGCGTCCTGCTGGGCCTTGATCTTGCCGGGCAATTCGGGCGCGGGCGCCTTGGTGAAATTGAATTTGCTGACCACGTTCGGCTTGGCCTTGGCATAGGCCTGAAACGCTGGCTGCGTGAGGGCGAGGTTGCCGGCTACGTCGACGATGTTGATCACCACCGGCGCCTTGGGCAACGCTGGCACCTGGGCGCTGGCCCCGGTGACGCGAAGTGCGGCGGCGCCCGCTGTCGCACCCAAAACCGTCCGCCGCGTAACAGATGCCGTCATTCGTCAACTCCCTGATTTATTTGCGTTTCCGTGTGCTCTACCGGCACTTATTGCGCTGCATGCTCGGCTATTTGACGGCTGCCGCTGCCCATCGGGAACAGACGATGACCGAGGGGCCGCCCATCATACCACGCCCTTGCACCGTAAACCGTGTGGGCATTGTGAAACGATGCGATCCGACGCCCACCTAGTCTAACGACCGCGGCTGAACAAGCAACGCCGATTTCACGATCGCGCTCTTTTCCAATCGCGCGATTGGACGGAAAACCGGGTCGTGTCTTAGTTTGAAAACATCCGCTGAACACCAATACCGACCGCCGCGCCGCCGACGCGATGGGCCAAAAGCGCCACAAGTCAGTCACGGATCATCAGACAGCGTGTGCTTTTTGAGTGCGCAGTCGACAGAGTTACAGGCAAATTTCTACTGCGCTGCAACTGGATCGACACCGCCTACCGCTGCGAACGGCAGCTTTTTGGCGCACCTCATTCTTCGTTGCTCTGTATACTTCCAGGACCCCTTGACCCCAAGGAGAAGCCATGGCCGGTCCGCTCGCACACGATGGTCGTGTCCGGTTAGAATCTCCGCGTCATGGGAGTGGCATTGGAACAACGGACCACTCGCGTCGTATTTAGGTTGCGCCGGCTACCTATGGGTATAGGCTCGCTGATCAGAATGCTCAGCTTACGGCCCACGCAGCATCGTCAGTCTGTTGGACTTCGCAGCGACGGCGCTCGCCACGTCGATCGGCCGGTGCGCGGCCATGATTTTAAGGCTCGG